>NZ_JBOIBY010000637.1:0-17952 GCF_050739655.1 Pseudomonas sp.
GGTGTAGCCAGGCTGATGGATGCTCGCCGGGTTATCCCCAGGCACGGCCTTGATCGTTCCCGGTGTAGCGGCGGCCGGGCCGTCGGCGTCGACGTTCACGGCAGGCTTGGTCTTGACCGGTGGCTGATTGGTGTAGAAGTCGCGCAGGCCGAAGAACGCCAAAGTCACGTAGGCCACGATCAGCGTTGCCACTTGCAGACCGGTGAGGCTGGCCTGGTTGAGTTCCGACAGCGACCAGTCACCGAAGCTGAACATCGCGCCATACATGCGCCCAGCGACGTGCAGGTTTTCCGCGCGGAAGATCACCCAGCCCATTACCACCAGCAGGAAGGTCAGCGCCCAGCGGATCGGGTTGAAGCTGCGCGGCGAGGTGTTCAGACCGATGGCTTTTTCAATCGCCAGCCACATGCCGTGCCATGCACCCCAGACGATGTAGGTGATGTTCGCGCCGTGCCACAGACCACCAAGCAGCATGGTCAGGAACAGGTTGCGATAGGTCATCAGCGTGCCTTTACGGTTACCGCCCAGCGTGATGTACAGGTAGTCACGCAGCCAGGTCGACAGGCTGATGTGCCAGCGCCGCCAGAACTCGGTGATCGACTGGCTGACATACGGCTGCTTGAAGTTTTCCATGAAGCGGAAACCCATCATCAGGCCCAGGCCGATGGCCATGTCGCTATAACCGGAGAAGTCGAAATACAGCTGCGCGGTGTACGCCAGCGCGCCGAGCCAGGCATCGCCCGTGGTCGGGTTTTGCAGGGCGAAGCAGTGGTCGGCCACCACCGCGAGGGTGTCGGCGATGAAGACTTTCTTGATGAAACCCTGCATGAACCGCGTGCAGCCCTCGGAGAACTTGTCGAGGGTGTGGGTGCGGTTGTTGAACTGGTCGGCCAGGTCGCGGAAACGCAACACGGGGCCGGCAATCAAGTGCGGGAAGATCGCCACGAACGCCGCGAAGTCGATCAGGTTGCGGGTCGCCGGGGTGTCGCCACGGTAGACGTCGATGATGTAGCTGATGGACTCGAAGACGTAGAACGAGATCCCGATCGGCAGCAGCACGTGGGTCAGGATGAAGGGCTCCAGGCCCACCGACGTCATCATCGCGTTGATGCTGTCGACGCCGAAATTGGCGTACTTGAAGTAGCCGAGAATGCACAGATCGACGGCCACGCCGAGCAGCAGCCAGCGCTGCGCCGGTTTGGTCCTGACCCCGGCGGCACCGACTTTCAGGCCGATCCAGTAGTTCCACAGCGTGACGCCGGCGAACAGCGCGAGGAAGTCCACACGCCACCAGGCGTAGAGCACGTAGCTGGCAATCAGCAGCAGCAAATTGCGATAGCGTTGCCCGCTCAGGTAGTACAAGCCGAGAAAGATCGGCAAGAACAAAAACAGGAACACGTTGGACGAAAAAACCATCCCGATCTCTCCTTGTTTGAATCAACAGTCAAGGGCCAACGGCCCCCCCAAACCCCCCATGAAAAACCCGGGGGGCTAACTCACAAAACTCACTTTCGACACGACCCTGTGGGAGCGAGCTTGCTCGCGATGAGGGAGTGTCAGTCGACATCGATGTTGAATGTCAGACCGCTATCGCGAGCAAGCTCGCTCCCACAGGTTTTGTGTCTGTCTTCAAGAACCCTTGCTGCCTTTTTCATTCGCCGGGTCGTAGACCTTGGTCAGGTCTCCGCCGAGGCGGAAGGTCTTGAACGGCTGCATCTGGTGTTTCTTCGCCAGCACCTCGGGCGTGCAGGTGTAGAGCGAGCAGAACGGTTCGAGCCAGGCGAATTTCATGTCCTCTTTCAGGTCGGTCATGTCCTGTTCCTTGCCGTTCTTTTTCTCGAACTGGTCCGGGTCTTTCACCCCGGACAGCACCCGGTCACCGAGGCGTTTGAGCGCCGCGTTGTTTTCCTGGCGCAGATCCACACCGTTGACCTGGGCGAAACTGGCGATCATCGCCAGCGGCGGCAGGGCGTAGTTGTGGTAAGCCAGGGCCCGCTGCTGACGCTTGAGCTCGTTGGGCAGGTAGCCGTCGGCATCGACCTGATTGACGCCGACCTTGTATTCCTTCACCGCCCAGTCGAACAGGTCGCGACGGTTGGTGGCGACGGAGGTGGCCATCACCGACCACGCCGCCCAGTACGAGTGGTTGTTGGTCATGTCGAGCGGCAGGTTGTCCCAATCGCTGACCACCTGATCGGCCATCCTGCTGAACCAGGCTTCGATCAACTGCGCTTGTTGTTGATGGGTGGCCAGCGGGTGGGAGTCGGAAAACTTCAGGCGGATATACGCCGAAGCCATGCTGCCCAATGCCCATTTGCGCATCGACTTGCCGGTGTGGTTGAAGTCCTTGGACATCAGCGCGTCGGCCTGGGCCCAGGCGGTCAACCAGTCGAGCGTGCACTCCAACTGTTCCGGGCGACCGTCACGCATGAACTGCATCACGCGCTTGCTGGTGCCGCGCTCGATCTTGGT
Source organism: Pseudomonas sp. (assembly GCF_050739655.1). GTDB lineage: Bacteria > Pseudomonadota > Gammaproteobacteria > Pseudomonadales > Pseudomonadaceae > Aquipseudomonas. Next base: position 2,473 of record NZ_JBOIBY010000637.1, read on the forward strand.
GATGTCGGCGGTGCTCTCGCGGAAGGCTTTTTCCGACTGCACGTTCAGGGTCGCGCGGGCCTTGTCCGAACCTTCGTACTTGCTGCGAAATTGCAACGAGCCGGTGTACGGCGTCGGCATCGCATCGCAGCCTTCGCTTTTATCGCCCGTCTTGAATTTATCCACAGGCGCAAAATAGCCCTGGGGTGGACGCAGTGGCGCAGCCGCTTGCGTGGCCCCGGCGAACATCGCCAGGCTCAGGAGCGTCGGTGCCAACAGTGTTGAAAATTTCGGATAGTGCATAGCAGACCTCATTGCCCGACCGAAGCAGTACGCTGCTCGGCGCCCGGGAATACGTTGCGTTTGCAGATTTTCGCTTCGACCTTCTGAGGCGCGGCACCGGCTTCGGGGCCCTGGACTTCAACGGCCAGCAGGTTCTGCGAGGCCCAGTCTTCATCCGTGCGCAACTCGAAAGCGAAACGCCCGTCAGTCTCGGAGGTTTCCGGTTTTTCGATCTTGATGTCCTCGTGGCGACCGTTCATGTACCAGAGGGTGGCTTGCAGGGTTTTCACCGAAGTGTCGGCGAAGCGGATGTCGAGCTGGTGACTACCGTTGCGCAGGTCCATGTTTTTGCTGTTGACCATCAACTCGTTTTTGCCCGGTTTGAGCGTGGCACTGCCGGACATCTGCGCATCCTTGCCTTCGCAACCGTTGTCCAGCAACGCCATCATCTGGCGGTAGATGGTTTCCTGGTCGAGGCGGTACAGCGGCGAGAATTCCCAGATGAGAATCTTCGGCGGGTTCTTCTGGAACTCGTCGCTGCCCAGGTACTGCAGCATCGAACCTTCCAGGCCGCCGCCGGGGAACGCCACGTTGAGGATGTCGGCGCCGATGGCCTCTTCGAGGAACCCGGCGAAGTTGTAGTTCTTGCCGCTGTGGGAGGTACCCACGAGGGTGATTTGCGGATTGCCGGAATCACCGAACAGATCGCCATCGCCCGCTTCACCCTTCGGCTCGGTGGTGAACTGGTCCATGTACTGGATCGCGTAGCTGGTACCACAGAGTTGACCGGCCATGTTGTGCAGGGTTCCGGTCTTGCCCATGCGACCCGACTTTTTGGTCTCGAATTCGCGCTTGGGGATGTCGGCGAATTCAGGCAACTGCTTGACCTTCTCGGCGACGATTTTCGCCGTGCGCTGGGCTCCGTATGGCGTCCAGTGCTGGTCGCCACGGAAGTAGAAATCGTGGGCGGGCAGGGTGTCGGGCAACGACTCGTTGGTCAGCGGCGAAAGGTCCGGGACGACATAGCCCATCTGCGCGAAACGACCGAGCATGGTCTTGTAGTTCTGCAGAGCCTTGTCGAAATCGAAGCTGGCTTTCTCTGCCGGGTTGAGCTTGTTGCGGTTCACCAGGCCACGGGTCGGCTGGTACACGATGACCAGTTCCACACCTTTGCTCTTGAACGCATCGTGCAGTTGTTTCATGCGTTTGTAGCCGGCGGGCGTGGTGTCGAATTCGGTGCGCAGGTCTTCCTGGGTCCGGAACAGCCAGTCGCCCTGGGCCTGTACCAGGGTGGTGAAGTTCTGCTGATAACGGGTGGTGTAGTTCTTCGCATCGTGGGCGGCCGGGCACAGGCTGCAGCACGGTTCTGCGGTGAAGCTAGGCGCTTTGACCTCATCGGCGCGAGCACCGCCGCTGGCGGCGAGAATGCCGGCGGTCAGGGCCGACAGGCTGAGTAATTTGATCAAGTGTGGGTGCATAAGATTGTCCTCAGTCCCGCATTTCGGTCTGGCGTTCGACAGGGTCGATCAGCACGGCTTTCTGCTGGCGCACCAGCAGGTCGAGAATTTCATCCTGGCGCTCGCCGAGGATCCCCGTGAAGCTGATGCCGCTGGTTTTGGTCGGTGCGAGCATGGACACGCGATACAACTCGACGCTCAACTGCGAGTCGATGGACAGCGGACCGCTGCCGTTGGCCGCCAGCTCACCGCCGCCCACGATCAGCGACACCTGGGCGTCGAACGGGTCGAGCTTGATGTCACGGTCGGTGTTGCTCAGGTCCTTGATGTGCCCGTAGACGCCGGTCAGGCCGTTGGCCATGGCGACGTTTTCGTAGAGGCGAATGTTCACGCTGTTACGAATGCGGATGCCGTGGCGCTTGTTGCTCAGCACACGGTTGCCCCACAACAGGTTGTCGGCACTCTCGTAGAGGGTGATGCCGTCGGTGTGGTTCTGGTAGACCTCGTTGTGGGCAATCAGGTTGTTGACGCTGTTACGGTCGATCACGATGCCCGACAGCTTGTTGTCATAGGTGCGGTTGTTGAAGATGAAGCTGTCGTTGACCTCACGGGAAATAATGATCCCGTGCTTCTTCTTCGTTCCAAACACCGTGTTGTCGGCAATGATCAGGCCGTGGGAACGGTCGTGGGGGTCAATGCCGTAGACGATGTTGTCTTTGTAGGTGTTGCCCTTGACCACGAAGTTACTGGTTTCATAGCAGTAGAAGCCGTACCACATGTCCGAGAACTCGGAGCCGACGATCCAGCCGGTCGGCTCGGGACGCTTGAGCACCTTGGCCATGTTCGGCGTGTACTGGGAAATACTCACACCATAGGACTTACTGTTGGCATAGCCGAAGCTGGCCATCTTGCTGTTGGCGATGTAAGTCTGGGTGCCGCCCCAGGCCAGCAGGAACGGGCGGAATTCCTTCGGCGAACGGAAGGTGGCAGGGCCGTTTTCCTTTTCGCGCCAGCCGGTGATTTTGGTATCACGCACGAACAGTTGGCCGTCGTTGACCAGGAACGAACCGGCTTCCTGGGACAGGCGCAATTCCTGGGTCTGCTTGTCGATTTCCAGGATGCCGTGCTGACCGACCACGATCGGCAACTTCGCCAGGAACACACCCGGCGAGGTTTCGCTGAAGTACTGCTTGGGCAGCTTCTTGGCCAGGTCCTTGAGGTTCATGTAGCCGTCGTCGACGAAGATCGCTTGCGGGATGCCGTGCTGACGCACCACCCATTCGGCCATCTTGTTGTCGCCGCCGATGAAGTCCTTCAGGGCGTCTTCCTGCATCATCCGGCGCACGCTGATCTTTCCCGGTTTGCTGCGCACGATTTTCGCGGCGATGGCCTCGGCGGTGTAGCCGGACACGTCCGGCAGTGTCGGCGTGGCCAGCTCCAGCGGCGCAGTCGGTGCGCTGCTGACGGTGTAGGTCTTGGCCTGCTGCAGTTCCTTGGCCATGGTGGCCGGTTTAGCCGATTGAGAGGCTGCCGGCTCCACATTGGCCTGCGCTACATTGGCGAAGCCGGCCGCGCTGGCCAGCAGCATCGCGCTGGCCAACAGGCTGATCGAGCCTTTGCGGGCTAGATGATTCATCTGGGAGACTCCCTTCGCAATGTGCATCAGAAGCGCCAGATCACGTCGATGAACGCGCGGTGCATGTACGAATCGACTTCCTTGCCGTACGCATCACCCGGCTTGAACACACCGCCACGCAAGCGCACCAGCGCCGAAGGCTCGTCGATCGCCTGGCTCATCGAAGCCGGCAACAAGCCTTGCTTGAAGTACTTGGTGACCACCAGGTCCATTTCCTGACCGAGGTCTTTCTCGCCATCGTTGAGCGGCAGCGAAGTGCTGGACAGCACGGCGCCAGTCACGTCGTCAGTGTTGTTCTGCACGGCATCGATGCCGTTGCTGCCCACCGGCTTGTTGCCGTCGACACGCCAGAACTTGTGGTAGATCAGGCTGGCGTCGTATTCGTCGTTGAGCATCCAGGAGCCGAACAGCGTCGCGCTCTGCATGTTGTTCATTTCGCCACGGAAGGCTTCGCCGAAACGGTGTACCCGCGAGCGGGTACCGGTGTAGTTCGAGCGGTTGCTTTCCAGACCGTTCTGTTCGTAATCGGCACTGGCGCGAGCATAGGCCGCACCGACTTGCCACTGCGGATCGAGACGCAGGCGTACACCCAGGTCAGTAGCCCAGCCATCGACGTCGCCGCTGTGTTTGGCTTGCGCGGGTGCGGTGCCATCGGCGTTCAGCGGGTTGACCGTGTCGCGGTCGCCGCTCATGCCGGTGATGCTGCCCCAGTAATTGACGGTGTTGGTGTTGCGCCAGTTATAGGCGTCGCTGTCGGCTGTAAGGCCCAGCCAGCTGATGTCGCCGTTCTGTTTCTTGTCCAGCGAATCACGGGCGACGCCGGGTTCTGCGTAGTCGAGTTTGCCGTTGTCATGGGTGTGATGACCGCGAACGCCAACCCAGTTGCCAGGTGTCCACTGGTAGGCGGCATCGGCGTAGGCGTGCAGGCGATCCTTGTCTGCGGGTGCCAGTTCTTTCAAGTCGGTACGGTATTCGCTGAAGCGTTCGGCGATACCGGCGTTGGCGCGCAGCAGGGTGGTGTCGAAGGTCCAGTTCAGGGCTTCGATGTTGGTGTCGCGCCACTGGCCGTCGTCGTTGCGCAGGCGCTGGCGACCGAACTTGAGGATCTCGCCCGGGTAAGGCGTGAAGCCGCTGTAACCCACCCAGAATTCGCGCATGGCCAAATAGTTTTTCTTGGTCTGGCGATCATTGTTGTCGGTGTTTTCCGCGCCATCGGACTGTTGCAGGGTGTCGGTCTCGATGATGTCGGTGGAGGTCACGGCCTGACCCATGGCGTAAGCGCTCCACGCACCGCTTTCGCCGTAGACCCACGGACGCAGGTCCAGGCCAAGGCCGTTGACGTCACCGCCGCCCTGGGTGCCGAGGTCGCGGTCGTCTTCGGACTGACCGGTGATTTTCACGTCCAGGCCATAGTTCTTGGCATCTTCAGTCGCCGCCGCGAGTGTCGGGCAAGACCAGATCAGTGCGAATGTCAGGCCGATACCGGCCTTCATGAAGGGATTCAATTTCATAGGGATTCCTCGCCGTCTTCTTCTTGCAGGGCGTGCAGTTGCAGCGTGTTCTGGCTCAAGTTGCCGCGCACAGCCTGTTCCTGTTTCAACAGACGCTGAGCCTCGGCAAGCTGCGCAGGCGGCAGTTGGGCTTCGAGTGTTTGCGCAAGCTCGGTGGCTTGCGGGGTGTTCTGGGCCTTGGCAAGTTGACTGAAGACGTAAGCGTTGAGCGGGTCAGGCTTGGTGCCCTTGCCTTGCGAAAACAGTTGGGCGATGGCGAAGTCAGCGCTGTTCTGGCCGTTGCGCGCAGCGGTCAGCAGGTGATCGAGGGCCTTCTGCGGATAGACCTTGCCCAGGTAGCCACGGCGATAGATCTGGCCGAGGTAGTAATCGGCGGCGACTTCGCGGCCGACGGCTTTCTGGAAATGTTCCTCGGCGACCTTGGCGTCGGCCGGGACCATTTTGCCTTCGTAGTAGAGCTTGCCCAGCAACAACTCGGCGCGCGGTTGGTCGGCGGCGCGGCCGTTGTCCAGGTACTTCATCATCTGGTCGATATCGCCCAGTTCAGGGAAGTCGTAGAGCAGCTGCGCGAGGGTGACCCACGACGCCGGATAGCCTGGCGCGATCGGTTCGAGCAGCGACTGCGCGGTTTTCTCATCGGGGGTGCCCAGGGTCGCATCCGCCAATACACGGGCGACGCTGTCAACCCGTTGTGCGGAAACCGTGCCGCGAGCGTGACCGGCCTGCATCTGTTTGATCAGCTCGGCCTGTTGTTCAGGCTGGGCTTTTTTCTGGTAGACCGTGGCCAGTTCGACGTAGCAGATATCGGTGGTATTGATCGCTGCCTTGCAGATCTTTTCCACGTCATCCAGATGCTGGTCGTAGGTGCCCTGGGTGCGATAAAGCAGCACTTGCGCCATACCTGCTTCCGGCTTGCCTTCGGCGCGCCATTGGCTGATCTGCTGTTGTGCATTCACATTGGGGAAGCTGTGCGGGTATTGCAGGTACAGCATCGCCAGCGGGATCAGGGTGTTGCCTTCGCCAGCGGCGGCGGCTTTTTTCAACAGGGTTTCGGCTTCGTGCTGCTCGGCTTCGGTGGAACCGGGTTTGGCCACCAGCAAGCGGCCCAGACGTGCCTGGGCACGGGAGGAAACGCTGGCCGCGGCGCGGTAAGTCGCCTCGGCCTGTTTCATCTGCGCCGGGTCACGGCTGTCGACTTGAATGTCGGCCAGACCGACCTGGGCTTCGCTGTAGCCCAGGTCTGCCAGTTGCTGGTAGTTCGCTGCGGCCGTGGCGGTATCACCACGCTTGAGCGCTTCGTTGGCCAGGCGCTGGTCGGGCAGGCCGGCGCAGCCGGCGAGGCTCACGGCCAGAGCCAGCGAGCACACCATCAATCCCATGTGGGAGCCAGCCTGCTGGCGATTCAGGCACTGCGGTGCATCAGGCAAACCCAGTTGATCCAATCGCTGGCAAGCCAGCTCCCACAGGGTCTGTGGTGTTTTCAGGATAGAAGTCACAGGCATGTCCTCGACTTAAATACCGGCAGCCATGGCTTTGTCGATCAGCCAGGTCAGGTTCGGGCCACGGTCGCTGTTCACTTCCACCGGGCGGCCGGCCAGGGAGCTGTCCAGGGCTTCGTCAGGCTGGATCAGCACGCGGATGTCGGAGGACAGGTCGGCGCTTTTCAGGCTGGTGCTGCTGACGATCTTGCCGGTGCGGGTCTTGTCTTCACCGGCAATCTGGAAGCGCACCGCGGTGCCTGGCAGAACGTCACCGAACTGGCGATAGGAGAAACGCGCTTCAACGTTGGCCTCGGTGTTGCGTGGCACCAGTTGGAAGATCACATCGCCCTTGCTGGCGTACTGACCGTTGGCGACCATTTGTTGGGCCACGGTGCAATCGCAAGGCGAGGTGAGGGTGCCGGTCATTTGCTTGCCGAACAGCTCTTCAACCTTGGCCGGGGCCAACTGGTCGCCTTCCAGATGCCCCTTGAGCACATCAAGCATGCTGGTGCTGAACGTCGCCAGTGGTGCGCCTTTGGCGGCAACGCCGTCGGATTTCACCAGGCTCTGCACGGTGCCGTCGCGCGGCATGGTGATGTTCACGCCCGGCACGCTGACCAGACCGGCCTGGGCGTGGCTGACGAAGTACATGCCGTACACCGACTTGAAAATGAAGCCGAAGGCCGCCAGGCCCACGACGAAAATGCCGAGGCTGAAGGTCACGGCTTTCATGCGCCCGAAGGCGCTCATGCCGTGGCCGCCGTCCTTCATCTTGCGCGCCTTGGTGAAGTTGTCGCGCTGCAGGGTTGCCAGCATTTCACCGATGCTGACGATGTCCCCCGCCAGGTGCGAGGTGATCAGGTGGCGCAGGGTCGAGATGTCCTGCGGTTCCAGGTTCTGGAACTGGCAGCCGGCGCGGCTGGTCTGGCGGTCGAAGGAGCGGACCTGGAACTCGACGTCCATGGCCAGGCCAAGGTTATCGACCACAAATTGCAGGCGGGCCTTGTACACGTCGCCCACTTTCAGGGGCAACTGACCGGCGTTGAATGCCAGGCCGCCGGCGGACAGGTCGATGACCCGTGCCTCGACCGGCGTGCGGTCAGGGCCGAAGAAACGCAGTTTGGCCGGGATTTTCACTCGGGCGTGTTGGCGCTGGGCTTCGGATTCGTGCACTACGTTGGCGTTGACGGCGGTATTCATAAGGGGCGTTTTCCTAGTTAATTCAGGCGAGTTCGGTCAGACCATCATCAGCAGTACGGCGACAAAGATGCTGCCGGCGGAGAAGGTCATGGTCCGAGACGACCAGGTGTTGAACCAACGTTGAAAGCTGGCGAGATCACGGGACAGAGAAGTGGGTTGGCGAGTCCAGGACTGTTGGTCGAGGCGGAAGAACACGTAGATCTTCACCAGCGCGCCGACGATCTGGTTGTAATAGAGAATCGCCGGGTAAGCCGGGCCGATCCGGTGGCCGGAGCAGGACAGCAACAGGGTCAGGATCAGGCGGGTGATGCCGATCCACAGCAGGTACACCAGGATGAACGCGGTGCCGTACTTGAAGCTGGCGATCAGTGCGACGGTCAGGCCCAGCAGGGAAGTCCACATCGACACGCGTTGATCAAACAGCACCACCGAAGTGAACGCTCCGAGGCGCTTGACCCCCAGGCCCAGGGCGCGGGAGTTCTGGCGCAGGTTGTTGCCGTACCAGCGGAACATCAGTTTGCGGCTGGCCTTGATGAAGCTCTTTTCCGGTGGATGCTCGACGGTGTTGATCGCAGCATCAGGCACGTAAAAGGTGTCGTAGCCCAGGCGCATCAGGCTGAACCAGCTGGACTTGTCGTCGCCGGTGAGAAATTTGAAGCGGCCCAGGCGCCAGTGTTGCAGCGAGTCGCTTTCCACGTCGGCGATGAATTCCGGGTTGGTGACCACGGAGGCGCGGAACACCGACATGCGTCCGGTCATGGTCAGCACGCGCTTGGACAGGGCCATCGAGCACATGTTGATGTGGCGCTGTGCGAAACGCAGCTTGTGCCATTCGCTCATGATGTAGCCGCCGCGCACTTCGCAGAATTCGTTGGTGGTCAGGCCGCCGACATTGCCGAACATCTGGAACCACGGCACGGTCTTGCGCACTACGCCTTCACCGAGCACGGTGTCGCCATCGATCACTGCAACCACGGCGCGGTCATCCGGCAGGTGGCGGGAGATGGCGCGGAAGCCGTAGGCCAGGCCGTCGCGCTTGCCGGTGCCGGGAATGCGCACGAAGTCGAGCTTCACGCGGCTCGGCGGATTCATCCGCTTCCACAGGCTTTTCACCAGCAGCTCATCGGACATTTCCACGATGGAGCAGACCACGGTGGTCGGCAGTTCGCAGTCGATGGCCTCGCGGATCACCGATTGGTAGACCTGCGCGGTAGTCAGCGCATCGATCCGGAAACTGGTGACCATCAGGAATACATGGGACGGGTCCGCCGCTTTACCCAGCTTGCGCACTTTGCGCCGCAGGTGCGGGTAGACCACGTACAGAAACAGCATGCCGCGCACAAAGTGCGTGGCGCCCATCGAGTAGCGCCAGATACCGACGATACCGATCAGGAAAATGAAGTCCTTCGATTCGGAGTCGAACGTGGACACAGGCAGCGCCATGGCGATGCCCATCAGTAAACTTAGATAAAACAGCCAACCGGCGGCCTGGAGAAGGCCGTGCTTTAGCCTGTGCATAATCTGCATCCGTCTAGATCTCGGGTTAAGGCAGGCTTACGAAAAACCTGTAGGAGCTGCCGAAGGCTGCGATCTTTTGATCTTTGTAGGAGCTGCCGTAGGCTGCGATCTTTTGAGGGTTCACTCTGGACTCAAGTGACCCGGTAAAGATCGCAGCCTCGTTTCACTCGACAGCTCCTACACAGCTCCTACACGGCTCATGCAGTTCTGTTACCAGCAGATCCCTTCAGTGCGGGCCGTTGCGCAGGTGGCCTTGGACATGAAGCCGACCAGGTCGATCACCTGCTTGCCGTGAGGAACTTCCTGCACCAGGGCGCGGAATTTCTCGTCACGGTTGCCGAGGATGATCACGTCGGAGTTGTTGATCACTGCGTCGAAGTCGGCATTGAGCAAGGACGAGACGTGGGGGATTTTCGACTCGATGTAGTCCTTGTTCGCGCCATGGACACGGGCGTATTCGACGTTGCTGTCGTAGATGCTCAGGTCGTAGCCCTTGCCGATCAGCATTTCCGCCAGGTCAACCAGTGGGCTCTCGCGCAGATCGTCGGTGCCGGCCTTGAAGCTCAGACCCAGCAGGGCGACTTTGCGTTTGTCATGGCTGGATACGATGTCGAAGGCGTTCTGCACCTGGGACTCGTTACTGCGCATCAGCGAGTTGAGCAGCGGTGCTTCCACGTCCAGCGAGCTGGCGCGGTAGGTCAGGGCACGCACGTCCTTTGGCAGGCAGGAACCGCCGAAGGCGAAACCTGGACGCATGTAGTACTGGGACAGGTTCAGGGTCTTGTCCTGGCAAACCACATCCATCACTTCACGACCATCGACGCCGACAGCCTTGGCGATGTTGCCGATCTCGTTGGCGAAGGTCACCTTGGCGGCGTGCCACACGTTGCAGGTGTACTTGATCATCTCGGCGACGGCGATGTCCTTGCGGATGATCGGCGCGTCGAGTTCTTCGTACAGCGATTGCAGAACGTCGCCCGACGCCTTGTCGAACTCACCGATGACGGTCATTGGCGGCAGATCGTAGTCGGCGATGGCGGTGCTTTCGCGCAGGAACTCAGGGTTCACGGCAACACCGAAATCGACACCGGCCTTCTTGCCGGAGCAATCTTCGAGAATCGGGATCACCACGTTGGCCACAGTGCCCGGCAACACGGTGCTGCGCACTACGATGGTGTGGCGGGTGGATTTGTCACGCAGGACAAAACCGATCTCGCGGCACACGGCTTCGATGTAGGTCAGTTCCAGGTCGCCGTTCTTCTTGCTCGGCGTGCCGACGCAGATCATCGACAGATCGGTGTCGCGAATCGCCTCGGCGAAGTTGGTCGTACCGCGCAGGCGGCCCGTCTGGATACCTTGTGCCAGCAGCTCACCCAGGCCCGGTTCAACGATCGGCGATTTGCCGGCATTGATCATATCGATCTTGTCTTTGGCAACATCGACGCCAACGACGTCATGGCCCCGTGCAGACAGGCAACCGGCACAGACTGCGCCAACGTAACCCAAACCAAATATGCTGATGCGCATCGCAATTACCTCTTCATTCTCAAGCTTGTGTTTATCAAGCCATTAGATGGCCGGAGTTAAGGGTGTTCAGCTGTCTATATGCACTCGGAAGTACGGCTTACAGGCGCGGCAATACCGTGTGCTGGCATATAAGTTCCGAGTGACTAAATAAGGGCACTCAAAGTGTGCGCAACTAGGCCTTATTGTTATGACTTGCCCTGTTATGCAGCCAGTCCTCTGTCCAGAGGATGCTCGTGCAATGGTTCTGCGCGCTCAATGCCAGGCAGAAGGCCCGTAAGTCAAGCGGTTGAGTGCTCGGGTGAGCACGTTTATAGGGGCGCTACCTTGGCCTTGTAGGGGATAGTCACAATGCGTTATCTCCTGTCCCTTCGATGTTGTCCAAATCAGGGGTTTCATGATGAAAGTTCGCCTTGCAACTTTGCTACATGAATCGCTGCTTTGCGTAAGTTATGTCGCACAAACACGGCGATAATCGTTACCGGTGGTATGAACGGCGCATTTGGACATAGTTCCAGCCCACCCATCGCTGAATCTGAAATTTTTAGAAATATTGAAAAAGATGGCACTGCTTTCATATTGATAGCACTTGCCGTTTCGCCCTTTATATATAGGCGGATTATCGGAGGGGATAGTTTTGTGCCACCACTGTTAAAAAAAGTCAGTGCCACTACGCAAAAAAATGATTGAAGTCGAGTGAAACTAAAGTCAGAAAATTGAGCGATGGTTTTTTGACGCCAATGGAGTGGCGATCTGGAGGGGAGATTGTCGGACGATCAATGGCAGCGCATGAGGGTTTTTTCCCCCTTATGCGCCGCCCGTTTGTTTCACTCTGGTGCGTGATCGCGCAGGAACACCAGGCTGTCCGGTTTTGACTGCTCGGCGCTGTAGCGATAGCCCTGAACATCAAACTCTTTGAGGGCTGCCGGGTCGTTGATGCGTTCTTCGATGACGAAGCGGCTCATCATGCCCCGGGCCTTTTTTGCGTAGAAACTGATGATCTTGTACTGACCGTTCTTCAGGTCCTTGAACTCGGTATTGATGATGCGCGCGTTCAGGGCAGTGCGCTTGACCGCCGAGAAGTACTCGTTGGACGCGAGGTTTAGCAGCACGTCATCACCTTGATCCGCCAGGGCTTCGTTCAGCCATTCGCTGATGCGCGTACCCCAGAAGGCATACAGGTCCTTGCCACGGGCATTGGCCAGCTTGGTGCCCATTTCCAGGCGATAAGGCTGCATCAAGTCCAGCGGGCGCAGCAGGCCATAAAGGCCGGAAAGCATGCGCAGGTGTTGCTGGGCATAGTCGAAATCGGCTTCGCTGAAGGTTTGCGCATTCAGGCCGGTGTACACGTCGCCCTTGAACGCCAGCAGTGCCTGCTTGGCGTTTTCCGGGGTGAAGGCGGGTGTCCAGCTGCCGAACCGGGCGGCGTTGAGCCCGCCAATCTTGTCGGAGACGTGCATCAACTCGCTGATCTGCGCCGGCGTCAGGTCGCGCAACTGCAGGATCAATTCCTGCGAGTGGTCGAGGTACTGCGGCTGGGTAAAGCGCTGCGTCGCCGGCGGTGTTTCGTAATCGAGGGTCTTGGCGGGTGAAATCACCATCAGCATGAAGTCGTCTCCTTTAATCGTGGCGGCGATTCTAGGGGGTTGTTCCTGTTGACTCCAGCTATGGGTTTGATAGGTGATCGGCGGTGGATACGTTGATCGTTCCCACGCTCCGCGTGGGAACGCCGCCCGGGACGCTCCGCGTCCCTTCGCAAGCGTGACGCAGAGCGTCACAGGATGCATTCCCACGCGGAGCATGGGAACGATCGGTCGGCAGGAGAGTTCGGTGGACTGCGATCAGCTATAGTGCCGCGCGGGTTTTGTTATGGAGACATCCCATTGCATATCGTTTTTCTTTTCTCGGCCTGGCTCCTGAGCTTGGGTGCCATGGCGGCACCGGGCGATGTGGCGACGCTTGATCGCAGCACCTGGCCGGAACAGCTCGGCAACCCGACCCTGTTCGATGTCGCCTCCAGGGCCGAAATCCTCATGTTCTCCCGCTTGCTGTTGGCCAGCGAGTCGCTCGATGAAACCGGCCTGGCCCAGCGGTTGGGCTTGCGGACGATTAACCTGGAGTCGGTCAACCGCGTTCGCCAACGCATGTGGCAACGGCTGCTGATCAACTACAACTTCGCCCAGCAGAGTTGTGATCAGGACGCCTCTTTCTGTTTTCTCGTCGAGGACATGGCCACCCTGCGTGAGCAAGCCGGCAAGTTCCAGATCAGCGAAGACAGCTACTACATCAAATGGGCCGAGCCGAGCCGACTGTTCCATACCCAGTACCTGGACGAGCAATTGCGCAAGGCTGCGCTGTTCCCGCAGACCAGCAGCGAAGTCGATCGTTTTGGTGACTATGAGCGCAATGGCGAGGCCATGCATGACCGGCTTTTTCTGCTGACGTTCGACAGCGCCGCGAATGCTGTGCCGGACAACACGGATTGGGTCAGCGAGTACCTGCGCAAGGCGAACGTGAGCGGCACGTTCTTCGTGCTCGGCAAGGACATTCAGGCCCGGTTGGCGGAGCGTTCGGTGTCCAGCCTGCAGACGACCTATTCAACCCAGTGCGTAGGTGTGCAAGGCTGGGAGTTTCGTTCCCACAGCCACTGGCAGGACTGGCAGGATTCGGTGCGACGCAGCGTCGAGCTGGTCAAAAGCAAACTGCCGGAAAACTACGTCCCCCTGTTTCGTCCGCCCGATGGCCAACGTCGTTCCGATGCCGAAGGTTTCTTCAAGGCTCAGGGCTTGCAGGTGGCGCTGTGGGATATCGATGCGCAGGACGGCGCAGGCAAGCTCAAGGCCAACCAGAGCGCGCAGCGGGTGCTGACCCTGATGCTGTTGTGGCGTCATGGCGTGATCAATTTCAATGTGAAGCAGGACGGGGTGAAAACGGCGCTGCCCTGGCTGATGACGCAAACGTCGCAAAGCGGCATTGGTTGGGAAGACTGTCAGGACGGTTTCGATGAAAAGCGGTGATGGACGCTGAAAACAGCGCAAAGCCCATAAACATTGGGCGAAAGGTGATTTTTGGAGGGAATTCGTTGCAGGTTGATCTCCGACTGTAAACGGGTGATGGCAGTCCGCCAAGCGCTTTTCGTCACTCTGAAAAATAAACTTCAAAAAAGCGTCAAAGTACTTTTTCCTGTCATGTGTTTTGGAGTATTACGAAGACAGACCGCCGAAACCTGCAGCACAGGTGGCGTCTTCCAAGACCCTACTTGTGTGCAGTTCACTTGATCCCTCGCAGGTGAATTCGGCAGTCACTTCGAGGCGCAGCACCGTCTAGGTATTGCGTCGAATGGCTCCCACAAAGGTGACCGAGTATGGATGATCACGGACGTAGCTCTTCTTCCAACCAGCCAATCCTTTATGTACTCGATACCAACGTATTGATTCACGATCCAAACGCGCTGCTTAATTTCGAAGAACACCACGTCGCGATCCCGATGACCGTGCTTGAAGAGCTGGATAAGCTCAAGAGTGGGCATCACAGCGTTGCTGCAGAATGCCGTCAGGCCATCCGACTGATCGACAAGACCCTGGGCGATGCCTCTCCCGAGGACGTCGAGTTGGGCGTGCCGATCCAGCGCGGCAAAAGTGGGCCGAAAGGCTTACTGTCAATTCTGATGAGCAAGCGCGCCGAGCCGAACATCATTCTGCCCGAGCATCTGAACGACAACATCATCATCAACCAGTTGATCGACCTGCACGCACGGCATCCGGAGAAGTCGGTGGTGCTGGTCACCAAAGACATCAACATGCGCCTCAAGGCCCGGGCTTGCGGGATCGAGTCCGAGGACTACAGCACCGACCAACTGGTCGACGACGTATCGCTGCTGCCCAATGGTTATCACGAGATGAAGGGCTCCTTCTGGGACCTCGTGAGCAAGGTCGAAACCCGTCAGGGGCACGGTCGCACCTGGCATCAGGTGAAACTGATCGACAACCTGCCAGCGGTGCATATCAATGAGTTCATCATCGATGAGCAGGGGTTCGTCGGCTGGATCAAGGAGATCGAGAACGACCAACTGCTGATCCTGGACCTGCACCAGGAACCACTGCTGCACCAGGAAGCCTGGGGCCTGAAACCCCGTGACATCTATCAGAGCCTGGCGCTGTTCGCCTTGCTGGATCCGGATATCCATCTGGTCAACCTTTCCGGTGCGGCCGGCTCCGGTAAAACCATTCTGGCGCTGGCGGCTGCGATCGAGCAGACCATGGTCAGCAAGCGCTATCGCCGGATCATTGCCACCCGTAGCGTGCAGGGCCTGGACCAGGAGATCGGCTTTTTGCCCGGCACCGAAGCGGAAAAAATGGAGCCTTGGCTGGGCGCCATCACCGACAACCTCGAAGCCTTGCACATGGATGACGAAAGCACCCATGGCAGCGTCGACTACATCCTCAGCAAAGTGCCGTTGCAGTTCAAATCCCTCAACTACATTCGGGGCCGCAGCTTCCAGCAAAGTCTGATCCTGATCGATGAATGTCAGAACCTCACACCGCACCAGATGAAAACCATCATCACCCGTGCGGGCGCCGGTTCCAAAGTGGTGTGCCTGGGCAACCTGGCACAGATCGACACCCCTTACCTGTCCGCGACCAGCTCCGGGCTGACCTACCTCACTGAACGCTTCAAAGACTTCCCGAACGGGGTGCACATCACCCTGCAAGGGGTACCACGTTCGATCCTGGCCGAATACGCCGAATCGCATCTGTAACCGTTTGACCAAAACCGGGCGACCCAAAAGCCGCCCGGTTTTTTTGTGCCCAACACAATTCCCCGCTTTCCCTGTAGGAGCTGCCGCAGGCTGCGATCTTTTGACTTTGATTTTTAAAGCAAGATCAAAAGAT
>NZ_JBOIBY010000638.1:0-9588 GCF_050739655.1 Pseudomonas sp.
TTGCGCTGGGCCGGGAAAAATTTGAAGCCAGGCACCCGTGGAGCAAAAGGGTCATGACTCAACTGGTAATGGCCGAGGAAAGCCTCGTCGGCATGCAAACTAGTCATCGCGTTCTTATTAACCTTTAAGCTGGGCCAGGGCGCGGTAGTCTGCCCCCAGCGTGGCCTGTAGAACCTCTTTCGGATAATCGTCGGTCACCACCGCTTCACCCATGTGGCGCAGCAGCACCAGGCGCAAACGACCGTCGATCACTTTTTTATCAATGGACATGTGTTCGAGGAAATCGGCTTCTGTCATTTCTTCTGGCGGAACGACCGGCAGCCCCGCACGCTGGAACAGACGAATGCCGCGATCGCGCTCCTGCTCGCTGATCCAGCCCAGCCGCGTGGACATTTCCAGCGCCATTACGGTGCCGGCAGCCACAGCCTCACCATGAAGCCACACACCATAGCCCATGTGGGTTTCAATGGCGTGGCCAAAAGTGTGGCCCAGGTTCAGCGTGGCACGCACGCCCGTCTCTTTCTCATCGGCACCGACCACCGCCGCCTTGGCCGCGCAGGAACGCTCGATGGCATAGGTCAGGGCTTGCTGATCCAGGTTGCGCAGACGGTCGACGTTGTCTTCGAGCCAGCTCAGGAACGGCTCATCACAGATCAGCCCGTACTTGATGACTTCGGCCAGTCCGGCGGACAGCTCGCGCGCCGGCAGGGTATTGAGGCTGGCGGTATCGATCAGCACCACGTTCGGCTGATAGAAGGCGCCGACCATGTTCTTGCCCAGCGGATGGTTGATCCCGGTCTTGCCGCCCACCGAAGAGTCGACTTGCGACAGCAGCGTGGTCGGAACCTGGATGAAGTCGACGCCGCGCTGGTAGCAGGCGGCGGCAAAGCCGGCCATGTCACCGATCACACCGCCACCGAGGGCGATCACCGTGGTACGGCGATCATGCCGGGCGGTCAGCAGGCCGTCGAAAATCAGTTGAAGGGTTTCCCAGGTCTTGAAGGCTTCGCCGTCGGGCAGCACCACGGAAATCACCGAGAACTGCGCCAGGCTGCGGGTCAGACGCTCGAGATAGAGCGGCGCAACCGTCTCGTTGGAGATGATCGCTACTTGCCGTCCGCGAATGTGCGGGGCCAGCAGCTCAGGCCGATCCAACAAACCTTCGCCAATATGAATCGGGTAGCTGCGCTCGCCTAGATCGACCTTGAGTGTCTGCATGTTTCCCCACAGTGAAGATGAATCAGGCATCCTGCCCTGAGTTAACGAATATCCACGGCCTCTGCTGGTGTGACGCCGCTCGGTAGCCATCCGCCACAACCTTGTGCAGTCATGGCGGGACGCCGAGGATAGCGCATTTCGCGCGGCGCTTTAACGGGGTGGCAACTGCTGCAGACGCTCCAGAATGTCGAGTACGACCATTCGTGGCGGCCGCTCATCAGTTTCGACCACCAGGTCGGCAATTTCCCGATAAAGCGGATCGCGGATCGCCAACAGATCCCGAAGGGTCTTGGCCGGATCGGCAGTACGCAACAATGGCCGATTGCGGTCGCGGGCCGTGCGGCCGACCTGCTGCTCGACCGAGGCATGCAGATAAACCACCCGCCCACCGGCATGCAGTGCCCGACGATTGGCTTCGCGCATGACCGCGCCCCCACCTGTCGCCAGCACCACTCCGTCGTAATCGCACAGCTCGGCAATCATTGCCTGCTCGCGATCACGAAAGCCCGGTTCGCCTTCTTTATCGAAGATCCAAGGGATATTGGCGCCCGTGCGCAATTCAATTTCCTTATCGGAATCTTTGAATGGCAGGCGCAGCTCTTTGGCCAGCAACCGGCCGATGGTGCTTTTTCCAGCACCCATCGGTCCAACAAGAATCAAATTTCGCACAGAATCAATGACTCACAGCAATCGCCCGATTATTCATGATACGCGGAGTGAGGAATACCAACAGCTCGGATTTTTTCTCCGAAACCACATCACGCCGGAAAAGGCGGCCAAGATACGGCACATCGCCAAGAAATGGCACCTTATCTACGACCTTGCTCTGAGTATTTGAGAAAACGCCGCCAATGACGATGGTCTCGCCATCGTTGACCAGGACCTTGGCGTTGACTTCGTTTTTCTTGATGGGCGGTACATCCTGGACCTTGTTCAGGTAGTCCGGCTCGTCCTTGGTCACCTTGACCTCCATGATGATCCGGTTGTCGGGGGTGATCTGCGGCGTCACCTCCAAGGACAGCGACGCTTCCTTGAACGACACGGAAGTCGCGCCACTGGAGCTGGCTTCCTGATAGGGAATCTCCGTGCCCTTGAGAATTTTGGCGGTTTCCTTGTCGGACGTTACGACCTTGGGCTGCGAGACGATTTCACCGTTGCCGGTCTTTTCCATGGCCGTCAGCTCAAGGTCCAGCAAGACGTTGTCGGTGATAAACGCAATGCCGATGCCCGAGGTATTGGCGGCAGCGCCCAAGTCGACGAACGGCGAGTTGGTGCTGGTACTTCCCGGCGTACCGATGGTTGATGACGCGTCGGCACCGTTGCTGACCCCCGATGTGTTCCAGTTGCCCTTATTCTGGATCGACCCACCCCAACGCACGCCAAGGCTTTTGTCGTAATCGACGTTGGCTTCAACGATCCGAGCCTCGATCATCACTTGCCGCACCGGGATATCCAGTTGCGCCACGATCCGCCGCAGCTCGTCGAGCCGGTCCTGGGTCTGGTAGGCGATGATGTTGTTGGTGCGCTCATCGACCGTGATCGAACCCCGTTCGTCGATTTTCGCCTCGGCGCTGGTCACCGACTGGAACAGTTTGGCGATATCGGCTGCCTTGGCATAGTTGACCTGCAGAAGCTCGCGACGCAGGGGTGCGAGCTCGGCAATCTGCTTCTGTGATTCCAGTTCCTGTCGCTCGCGGGCGGCAATTTCATCGGCCGGCGCGACCAACAGGACGTTTCCGATTTTGCGTTTGTCCAGCCCCTTGGTCTTCAGCACAAGATCCAGCGCCTGGTCCCACGGTACGTTTTGCAGGCGCAGGGTGATGCCACCTTGAACGGTGTCACTGGCCACCAGATTGAGGTTGGTGAAGTCGGCGATCAATTGCAGGACCGAGCGCACATCGATGTCCTGGAAATTCAGCGAGAGTTTTTCACCGCTGTAGGCGTAGCGGTCGGCGTTACGCTTTTGCAAGTCGCCGGTGCTCATTGCACGGATGCTGACGGTCAGCTTGTTGTCAGTTTGATAGGTCGAATAATCGAAGGCGCCGCTGGGCTCGATGGTGATGGTGGCCCTGTCCCCCGTGGCACTGGCATTGACGAACTGCACAGGCGTGGCGAAATCCTTGACGTCCAGGCGCACGCGAAGAGGATCGGGCAAGCGTGTCCTGGCGAAGCCGAGAATGATTTTGCCCTCACGCTCCTGGATGTCTGGCGCGATGGACGGATCGGACAGATCAATCACGACATTGCCTTCCCCCTGGTTGCCGCGCTGGAAATCCACTGCGCGAATGGCCTTGCCTGCCGGTGCAACCGCACGCGCCGGGGCCGATGCAGGAGCGGCAGTAGCGGACGGTTTCTGCGCCACACTTTTGCCGCCCTGCCCAACCACCACGATGAGATTGTTGCCTTCAACTCGCGTGTCGTAAGGGGTTAACCGGGTCAGATTGATGATCAGTCGCGTACGGTCCTTGGCCTCGACAACCGTTGCACTGCGGGCGTTGCCGGCACCCAGATCAAGGGTTTTGTTCGCTAGCTGACTGACCACACCAGGCAGATCCAGCGCGATCCGGGCAGGCGATTCCGTGGTGTATCCGTGGGGCGCCGGGGGTGGCTGATCGAACGCCAGTTTCAACTCGACGCGGTCGCCTGGCAGCGCAGCGACATCCAGCGCTTTGAGATTGGCCGCTTGTACCATCGGCGACAGCAGCGCTATCCATAGCGACACTCCGAGGGCGGAGAAAATCCTGTTCATTTTTCGAGTTCCACTATGAGTGCTCTTTCAAAGGGATGGTCCGCGGCCGCTCCAACCAGGCACCTTCGCCATCCGGGACGATTTCGACCACATCGACTTGTGAACTGTTGATGGCGACGATCCGTCCATCGTTGCGCCCCAGGTAATCACCGACTTTCAGGCGATGAACACCGCCAGCCCCGCGCAAGAGTGCGAAGGAGCCCGAGGCATTGGAGATGGTGCCGACCATTTCAAACTGCTCGATGTTGAAACCTTCGAGGTATTGCTTGGCCCGATCGGGGTCTGGCTTGACGTTGCGCGAGCCGTGCTTGCGCCCTGCAAGATCGATTCTGACCTGCGGGGAAAACGGGCTGCGCAGGTTGGCAGCGTTGTAGGTGAACGTCGGGTAAGACCGGAATGTGGGCGTTGGTTCAATCTTGCCCGGTGCCCGCAGGCGCATTTCGTTCATGTAGGCGTCCAGGTCACGAAAATCATCGCCGCCGCCACAACCGGCCAGGACGACCAGCAACACCGCCATTGAGACACCACGAACAAGGATCATTGATGCAGCCCCTTGTCGTTGTAGCGGTACGTCTTGGCCAGGATGCTCATGCGCAACTTCTGCCCACCCTCAGGATTGGCTGGTGCCAGGTCGAAATCATGCAAGGTGACAATGCGCGGCAGCCCGGCCACGCCGCTGACGAAAGTCGCCAGATCGTGATACGCGCCAGTGACCGTAATCTGGATCGGCAGCTCGATGTAGAACGGCTGGGTGACCTCCGGCAACAGTTTGATTTCTTCAAACTCCAACCCGCTGCCAAGACCGGTTCGGGTGATGTCTTCCAGCAGGCCAGGCACTTCGGTATCACTGGGCAGTTGCCGCAGCAACACGCCAAAGGAACTCTCCATTTCCTTCATCTGCTGGGTGTAGAGTTCCAGGTTTGCCGCCATGTGTGCCTTGGTGGCGAACTGCTCTTTGAGAGTCGTTTCTTCTTCGCGCTTGAGATCAAGCTGGCCCTCAAGCTCGCTCGTGGAAAAGTTGTAACCCAGTGACAGCACCAGAATCATGACCAGCACCCCCACCAAAACCTTGATCGCGGGTGGCCAGGAACCGATGTTGTTGGTGTCCAGTTCGTTGATATCGATCCTGCGCACGCTTTCGAACCATTCGGACGGACTCATTTCCCGTCCTCCACGGCAGCAGGCTGAGTCTGACGAACACTTAATTGAAAGACGTTGGCTTGATCGAGCTGACCGGCAGTGGTTGCTTTCACTTCAGTCAGACTGGGTGACTCGAACCAATCAGAGGCATCCAGATTGCGCATCAGATCGGACACACGATTGTTGGACTCTGCCGCACCGGTAATAGACAAGGTCTTGCCGGCCATTTTGACCTCGGTGAAGTACACACCGTCTGGCAAGGTGCGCGCCAGCTGATCAAAAATCCGCCCGCTGATCGGCCGATTGCCCTGCAAGTCCTGGATGATGCGCATGCGCTCGACCAGTTGCTGGCGACGGGCCTTGAGATCGCTGATTTGCTTGATGCGCTCATCGACCACCGCGATCTGCTTGCCGATGTAATCGTTGCGCGCAATCTGCCGGTCCATGGCGTTGTTGATGGCTTGATTGGCGATCAGCACCGCGCCGGCAGACCCTACCAGCACACCGACCAGTATCAGTAAAAAGCGTTTGCGGCGTTGTTCGCGCAGCTCCTCGCGCCAGGGTAAAAGATTGATCCGCGCCATCAGTCGAAACTCCTGAGGGCCAGACCGCAGGCAATCATCATCGCCGGAGCATCACTGGCCAGGGCCGCGGCATTAACCTTGCTGCTCAACGTCATGTCGGAGAATGGGTTGGCCACCTGCGTAGGCGTGCTCAACTGCTGCTCGATCAATCGGTCCAAGCCGGGAACCGATGCCGTCCCGCCTGCCAGCAAGATGTGATCGACCGAATGGTACTGGCCGGAAGCGAAGAAAAACTGCAATGACCGGGACACCTGTTGCACCAGCGCCTCGCGAAACGGCTGCAGCACCTCGCCAACGTAATCATCCGGCAAGCCGCCCTGCTTCTTCGCCAGCCCCGCCTGTTCGATGGTCAGCCCGTATCGCCGCTGGATTTCCTCCGTCAGTTGACGCCCCCCGAACAATTGTTCGCGGGTATAGATGATCCGCCCGTTCTGCAGCACGCTCAGCGTGGTCATGGTCGCGCCGATGTCGACTACCGCCACCAGACGCTCTTGCGTGGCCACCAACTGATTGGCCAGCAAACCGAATGATCGCTCCAGCGCGTAGGCTTCCACGTCGACCACGCGGGCAGTCAGGCCGGCGAGGGTCAACGCCGCCTCACGGACTTCGACATTTTCCTTGCGGCAGGCCGCGAGCAGCACATTGACTCGCTCAGGGTTTCGCGTTGACGCCCCCAGGACCTCAAAGTCGATGGCGACTTCATCCAACGGATAAGGAATGTACTGATCGGCCTCGATCTTCAGCTGGCTTTCCATCTCGTCGTCGCAAAGACCGGCATCCATCTCGATGATCTTGGTAATCACTGCCGAACCGGACACGGCCACGGCAACGTTTCTGAGGCCGGTTCTGGCCTTGATCAGCACGCGAGCGAGGGCCTGGCCCACACCTTCGAGCTCGGCGATGTTTTTCTCGATGACCGCGCTGGCAGGCAGCGGCTCGACTGCGTAGGCCTCGACCCGATAACGACCGCCCTGGCGACTCAGCTCCAGGAGCTTTACCGATGTCGAGCTGATGTCGATCCCTAAAAGCGTGTTGGCTTTTTTGTTGAAGAGTCCTGGCACTAGCAATTCCCTATGACTATCCGTGACTTACGGACTCTGTAATGTGTGTTGCGTTCCCTCCGCCCGTCTTGACAGCAGCCGCCAATGACGCCTGCGACCGAAAAATGCTTATAATGCCCAGCGTTTTTTTCCGCTTTTTCTCAAGCGCGGGTCGTTCGCCTTTAGCCTGAACCCTGATGCCAAATTCATTCTTTGCCCTGGATATCCAAAAGCCTTGATTCGTCTGCTGAAATTTCTCGGTTGGTCCATCGTCGCGGTTTTCTGCGGACTGCTTTTGGGTCTGAGCGGGGCGTTTCTTTACCTTAGTCCCGGATTACCGTCGGTGGAGGCACTGCGAAGCATCCAGTTGCAGATTCCCCTGCGGGTCTACAGCAGCGACAACAAGTTGATCGCAGAATTCGGCGAAATGCGCCGCACACCGATCCGTTTCGCCGACATTCCCCCAAATTTCATTAATGCGTTACTAAGTGCTGAAGACGACAATTTCGCCAATCACTATGGCGTCGACCCCAGCAGCCTGATGCGCGCCGCTACCCAACTGGTCAAAAGCGGTCACATTCAGTCAGGCGGCAGCACCATCACCATGCAGGTGGCGAAAAACTTCTTCCTGACCAGCGAACGCAGCTTCTCGCGCAAAACCACGGAAATCCTCCTGGCGCTGCAGATTGAACGACAGCTGACCAAGGACGAAATCCTTGAGTTGTACGTCAACAAGATTTACCTGGGTAACCGCGCCTACGGCATCGAGGCGGCGGCGCAGGTCTATTACGGCAAGTCGATTCGTGATGTCAGCCTGGCGCAGATGGCGATGATCGCCGGCCTGCCCAAAGCCCCGTCGCGTTTTAACCCGCTGGCCAACCCGGCCCGCAGCAAGGAGCGTCGCGACTGGATCCTGGGGCGCATGTACAAGCTGGGCAAAATCAGCGAGACCGATTACACCGCAGCGATCAACGAGCCTCTGAACGCCAGCTATCACGTGCCGACCCCTGAAGTGAATGCGCCTTACATCGCTGAAATGGCCCGTGCCGAAATGGTCGGCCGTTATGGCAGCGACGCGTACACCGAAGGTTTCCGCGTCACCACCACGGTGCCGAGCAACCTTCAGGAAATGGCCAACACCGCTGTCCACGAAGGCTTGATGACCTATGACCAGCGCCACGGCTATCGCGGTCCTGAGTCACGCTTGCCGGGCAAGACTCGCGAGGCCTGGGCGACCGAACTGACCAAGCAGCGCACCATCAGCGGCCTTGAGCCAGCCATCGTTACCCAGATCGACAAGACCGGCCTGCAGGTGCTGACCCGCACCGGTAGCGAACACGTGAACTGGGAAACCATGAAATGGGCTCGCCCGTTCCTGAACACCAACAGCATGGGTGCCAACCCCAAGCAGCCGTCGGATGTCGCTCAGGTCGGTGACCTGATTCGGGTGCAGCGCCAACCGGATAACTCGCTGAAGTTCAGCCAGATCCCGCAGGCGCAAGGCGCATTGGTTTCCCTCGACCCGCAGAACGGCGCAATCCGCTCGCTGGTGGGTGGCTTTGCCTTTGAGCAGAGCAACTACAACCGTGCTTTGCAGGCCAAGCGCCAACCGGGCTCGAGCTTCAAGCCATTCGTTTACAGCGCAGCGCTGGATAATGGCTACACCGCTTCCAGCCTTGTGAACGATGCACCGATCGTGTTCGTCGATGAGTACCTGGACAAGGTCTGGCGCCCGAAAAACGATACCAACACCTTCCTCGGCCCGATCCGCCTGCGTGAAGCGCTCTACAAGTCGCGTAACCTGGTATCGATCCGCCTGCTGCAAGCGATGGGCGTTGGCAAGACCATCGACTACATCACTCGCTTTGGCTTCAACAAGCAGGACCTGCCACCCAACTTGTCCCTGGCCCTTGGTACCGCAACCCTGACGCCAATGGAAATTGCCACCGGCTGGAGTACGTTCGCCAACGGCGGCTACAAGATCACCCCGTACATCATCGACAAGATCGAAAGCCGCAACGGCGACACGCTGTTCGTCGCCAACCCGCCGAGCGTTCCAAAGGGCGGCGCAGCCACCGACGGTATCGCCGCTCCGACCGCCGAGGCCTTTACGGTCAACGCAACGGCAGGCGAGACACTGGATGCGCAACCGGCGCCGCAGGCACCCGCCGTGGCTGAGCGCATTGTTGATGGCCGTACGACCTACATTCTCAACAGCATGCTCGAAGACGTGATCAAGCTCGGCACCGGCCGTCGCGCCCTGGCCCTGGGGCGAGCGGACATTGCCGGCAAAACCGGCACCACCAACGAATCCAAGGACGCCTGGTTCTCTGGTTACAACGCCGACTACGTGACCACTGTCTGGACCGGGTTCGACCAGCCTGAAAGCCTGGGCCGCAAGGAGTTCGGCGGCACCGTCGCCCTGCCGATCTGGATGAACTACATGGGCGCCGCGCTCAAGGGCCTGCCGCCTCACACGCAACCAGAGCCGGAAGGCATCCTGAGCCTGCGGGTAGACCCCATCAGCGGCCGCGCAGCCTCTCCAGGCACGCCAGGCGCCTACTTCGAGCTGTTCAAGGCCGAAGATACGCCGCCATCGGTGAACGAGCTGGGTAACGGCAATGCGCCCGGTAGCCCGTTGCCAGCGGATGAAGCGGCGCCGATCGATTTGTTCTGATCCAAGCGACTACAAAAAGCCCTGCCTTCCTTCTAAGTGCGGGGCTTTTTTGTGCCTGAAAGATTTGTGTTGGATTTGATGGCCTCTTCGCGGGCAAGCCCGCTCCCACAGTGGGCGATGGTGTACATAAAGTTTGTATACGCCGCCGAACCCTGTGGGAGCGGGCTTGCCCGCGAAGAG
>NZ_JBOIBY010000639.1:0-21175 GCF_050739655.1 Pseudomonas sp.
GCCTTCGGCAGCTCCTACCAAGAGGTCGGGGATATCCGCTATTTCTCACAAAGGCGACACAAAATCCCTACAAAATACCGAGCTTGCTACCTGTCAACCGGTCGAGCCTACGTATATAAAAGCACCCCATTGCCGTAGAGCGAGTAAAGAACTGTTCATCCAACGCTTCAACGGTTGACGCACAATAGATCGATTTCGCATTTTGTTTCATTTGCGCAGACTGGGACTGAAGCGCAACAGATCCAACCCCGTATCGACCCAACGCTCAGCCTCGATGTGCAGTTGAAAGCTGTCAGGGGCCAGTAGCCACTGATACAAGATGCCATCGATGTAGGCGTGCAAGCTGATGGCGGCTCGAGCGGTGTCGAGATTTTCCGGCAACTGTCCACGATTCACAGCGTTACTCAGGGCCAGGCCGATCCGCACATTGCAGTCGAGGCAGGCAGCTACGCGCTGTTGGCGCAGGTCGCTCATTTCATCGGTGAATTCACACTTATGAAACAGAATTTCGTTGATGCGCCGGGTTTTCGGGTCCAGCGCGATCTGATGAAACAAATGAATCAACAAATTGCGCATGCAGCCAAGAGGGTCAAGCTCGTCTTCGCTTTCACTGGCCTTGGCCATCTCTTCCAGCGGCTCATGCAAGGTGTCGAGCATGGCCTGCACCAGATCCGCCTTGTTGCTGAAATGCCAATAGATAGCGCCGCGAGTGACACCGGCCAGGGCCGCGATATCCGCCAGTGTCGTGCGCGCCACGCCCCGCTCGTAAAAGGCTTTTTCAGCCGCCTCGAGTATCTGGGCGCGAGTTTCTTGAGCTTCCTCTTTGGTGCGACGAACCATGGCAGTACAACCTCAATCAGGATGCTTCAGCGATGTCTGACTATCAGCTGAATAAAAGCGGGGCGAACGTTCTTGGGTTTCGTCCCCGGACCTACAATTCGGACCTTTCAACGGGTTGTGTAAAGGCTTGTTTACATAGCCAAGGTATTTACAAACAGCCGTGAACGTAAGTATATTCCTTAGCAAGCTACTTATCCACTCGATACTCAATTTTTACTTTCCATGTTTTCTTGTGCGTTTCTTACGCGCCTGACCCGAGGATTTTCATGCAATTCAAGCCAGCTGTTACCGCTCTGGTCGCCGCCGTCGCCTTGGCATCGCTGCTCAGCGGATGCAAAAAGGAAGAAGCGGCACCGGTCGCACCCCCCCCTCAGGTCGGCGTCGTCACCCTGCAGCCGCAAACGTTTACGCTCACCTCCGAACTGCCGGGTCGCACCAGTGCGTTCCGCATGGCTGAAGTCCGTCCGCAGGTCAACGGCATCATTCTTAAACGCCTGTTTAAGGAAGGCAGCGACGTCAAAGCCGGCCAGCAGCTGTATCAGATCGATCCGTCGGTCTACGAAGCGACCTTGAAAAGCGCTGAAGCCAACCTGCGTTCGACCAAATCGATCTCCGACCGCTACAAACAACTGGTCGACGAGCAGGCCGTAAGCCGTCAGGAATACGACACCGCCGTGGCCAACCGCCTGCAATCGGAAGCCGCGCTGCAAACGGCTCAGATCAATGTGCGCTACACCAAGGTCTATGCACCACTGACAGGCCGTATCGGTCGTTCTTCGGTGACCGAAGGCGCGCTGGTCAGCAATGCCCAGGTCGAAGCGATGGCAGTCATTCAGCAACTCGACCCGATCTACGTCGACGTCACCCAGTCCTCGGTCGAGCTGCTGGAACTGCGTCGCGAACTGGAAAGCGGTCGCCTGCAGAAGGCTGGCGACAATGCAGCGACGGTCAAGCTGACCCTCGAAGACGGCAGCCAGTACAAACTCGACGGCAAGCTGGAGTTCTCCGAAGTGTCGGTTGACCAGACCACCGGTTCCGTCACCTTGCGCGCCGTATTCCCGAACCCTGAACACACGCTTCTGCCAGGCATGTTCGTGCACGCCCAGTTGCAGGCCGGTGTGAACAGCGCGGCAATCCTGGCCCCGCAGCAAGGCGTAACCCGCGACCTCAAAGGCACGCCGACCGCACTGGTCGTCGGCCCGGATAACAAGGTCGAACTGCGCCAGCTCAAGGCCAGCCGCACCGTTGGTAACCAGTGGCTGATCGAAGACGGCCTGAAAGCGGGTGATCGCCTGATCACTGAAGGCCTGCAATTCGTCAAGCCAGGCATCGAAGTCAAGCCAACTGACGCCACCAACGTCAATGCAAAAAACCCAACCCCCGCCAAGGCAGCTGATCAGGCTGCCAACGGCCAAGGGAAGTAAACCATGTCGAAATTTTTTATCGACCGTCCGATTTTCGCCTGGGTAATTGCCTTGGTGATCATGCTGGTCGGGGCTCTATCGATCCTGAAACTGCCGATCAACCAATACCCGAGCATTGCGCCGCCTGCGATCGCTATCTCTGTGACCTACCCGGGTGCTTCTGCGCAAACCGTGCAGGACACCGTGGTGCAGGTGATCGAACAGCAGCTCAACGGTATCGACAACCTGCGTTATGTGTCCTCGGAAAGTAACTCCGACGGCACCATGACCATCACCGCGACCTTTGAACAAGGCACCAACTCCGACACCGCTCAGGTTCAGGTGCAGAACAAGCTGAACCTGGCCACCCCGCTGTTGCCGCAAGAAGTGCAGCAACAGGGTATCCGCGTGACCAAGGCAGTGAAGAACTTCCTGCTGGTGATCGGCGTGGTGTCGCGCGACGGCAGCATGACCAAGGACGACCTGTCCAACTACATCGTGTCCAACATGCAGGACCCGATCTCGCGCACAGCCGGTGTCGGCGACTTCCAGGTGTTCGGTTCCCAGTACGCCATGCGTATCTGGCTCGACCCGGCCAAGTTGAATAACTACAACCTGACCCCGATCGACGTCAAAACCGCCATCGCCGCGCAAAACGTGCAGGTGTCGTCCGGTCAACTCGGCGGCCTGCCTGCCCTGCCCGGTACACAACTGAACGCGACGATCATTGGCAAGACCCGCCTGCAGACCGCTGAGCAATTCGACAAGATCCTGCTCAAGGTCAACAAGGATGGCTCCCAGGTTCGTCTGAAAGATGTCGCACAAGTCGGTCTGGGTGGCGAGAACTACAGCATCAACGCCCAGTTCAACGGCGCGCCGGCCTCCGGTCTGGCCGTCAAGCTGGCCACCGGTGCCAACGCTCTGGATACCGCCAAGGCCCTGCGTACAACCATCAACAACCTCAAGCCGTTCTTCCCAGAAGGGATGGAAGTGGTATTCCCGTACGACACCACTCCAGTGGTGACCGAGTCGATCAAGGGCGTGGTTCACACCCTGATTGAGGCGGTTGCACTGGTGTTCCTGGTGATGTTCCTGTTCCTGCAAAACTTCCGCGCCACCATCATCACCACGATGACCGTGCCGGTGGTATTGCTGGGTACGTTCGGGATCCTCGCGGCAGCCGGCTTCAGCATCAACACCCTGACCATGTTCGGCATGGTGCTGGCCATCGGCCTGTTGGTGGACGATGCCATCGTCGTGGTGGAAAACGTCGAGCGGGTGATGAGCGAAGAAGGCCTGTCGCCCAAGGAAGCCACCAAGAAATCCATGGGCCAGATCCAGGGTGCACTGGTTGGTATCGCCCTGGTGTTGTCGGCGGTACTGCTGCCAATGGCGTTCTTCAGCGGTTCCACCGGTGTGATCTACAAGCAGTTCTCGATCACCATCGTCTCGGCCATGGCCCTGTCGGTACTGGTTGCGCTGATCTTCACCCCGGCGCTCTGCGCCACCATGCTCAAGCCGATTAAAAAAGGTGAGCATGGCACCCCCAAGCGCGGCTTCTTCGGCTGGTTCAACCGCAACTTCGACCGCGGTGTCAGCAGCTACGAGCGTGGCGTGGGCAACATGCTTACGCACAAAGCGCCGTACCTGTTGGCCTACCTGATCATCGTCGTCGGCATGATCTGGCTGTTCACCCGTATTCCAACAGCGTTCCTGCCGGAAGAAGACCAGGGCGTACTGTTCGCGCAGGTGCAAACCCCAGCCGGTTCGACGTCCCAGCGCACCCAGGTGGTCGTGGACGAAATGCGTGAGTTCCTGCTGCGTCCAGGCAAGGACGGTGGTGAAGGCGATGCGGTGAACTCGGTGTTTACCGTGACCGGCTTCAACTTCGCCGGCCGTGGCCAGAGCTCGGGTTTGGCGTTCATCATGCTCAAACCATGGGACGAGCGTAACGCCGACAACAGTGTGTTCAAGGTGGCGGCCCGTGCCCAACAGCACTTCTTCACCTTCCGTGATGCCATGGTGTTCGCCTTCGCCCCGCCAGCGGTGCTGGAGTTGGGTAACGCCACCGGTTTCGACGTGTTCCTGCAGGACCGCGCAGGGCTGGGTCACGAGAAGCTGATGCAGGCGCGCAACCAGTTCCTCGGCATGGCGGCGCAAAGCAAAGTGCTGGCACAAGTGCGTCCGAACGGCCTGAACGACGAGCCGCAATACGAGCTGGAAATCGATGACGAGAAGGCCAGTGCCCTGGGCATTACCATCGCGGACATCAACAGCACCCTGTCGATTGCCTTGGGCAGTAGCTACGTCAACGACTTCATCGACCGTGGTCGGGTGAAGAAGGTTTACGTACAAGGCCAGCCCGGCGCTCGCATGAGCCCTGAAGACCTGAAGAAGTGGTACGTGCGCAACAGCACGGGCACCATGGTTCCGTTCTCGGCGTTCGCCAAAGGTACGTGGATTTACGGTTCGCCCAAGTTGTCGCGCTACAACGGCGTAGAAGCGATGGAAATCCTCGGCGCCCCGGCTCCGGGTTACTCCACCGGTGAAGCCATGGCCGAAGTCGAAGCCATCGCCAAGAAACTGCCGGCCGGTGTCGGTCTTTCCTGGACGGGTCTGTCGTACGAGGAACGCTTGTCCGGTTCGCAAGCGCCAGCGCTGTACGCCCTTTCGCTGCTGATGGTGTTTCTGTGCCTGGCGGCGCTGTATGAAAGCTGGTCGATTCCGATCGCGGTCATGCTGGTGGTGCCGCTGGGGATCATCGGTGCGCTGATGGCCACCAGCCTGCGCGGTTTGTCCAACGACGTGTACTTCCAGGTAGGTCTGTTGACGACTATCGGTCTGGCGGCGAAAAACGCCATTCTGATTGTCGAATTTGCTAAGGAACTGCACGAGCAAGGCCGCACCCTGCGCGACGCAGCCATCGAAGCCTGCCGTATGCGTCTGCGACCGATCATCATGACCTCGCTCGCATTCGTCCTCGGTGTGGTGCCACTGGCTATCTCCACGGGCGCGGGCTCCGGTAGCCAGCATGCAATCGGCACCGGCGTGATTGGCGGTATGATCACTGCAACCGTATTGGCGATCTTCTGGGTCCCACTGTTCTTCGTCACTGTGTCGGCCTTGGGTCAGCGTAAAAACGCGGACCAGGATGACGCGATTGAAACTTCTAAAGAGGCTGGCTAATGAGCAAGTCGCTACTCTCCCTGGCAATCGCCGCCTTTGTGCTCGGTGGTTGCTCGCTGATACCTGACTATCAGCAGCCGGACGCTCCGGTGGCGAGTCAATACCCTGAAGGGCCGGCATATTCGCCGACCCAGGCACCGGCCCAGGCCGCTGCCGAACAGGGCTGGAAGCAGTTTTTCCATGACCCAGCGCTGCAGCAGCTGATCCAGGTATCCCTGGAAAACAACCGTGACCTGCGTGTCGCGGCGCTGAACATCGACGCCTTCGCGGCTCAATACCGCATTCAGCGTGCCGATCTGTTCCCCGCCGTTTCGGCCAATGGCAGCGGCAACCGCCAGCGGGTTCCGGAAAATTCCACGCAAAACGGTCAATCGGGCGTCGTCAGCTCCTACTCGGCCACCGTCGGTATCAGCGCGTATGAGCTCGACCTGTTTGGTCGGGTTCGCAGCCTGAGCGAAGAAGCGCTGCAGAAGTACTTCGCCACAGAAGAAGGCCGCCGCAGCACCCAGATCAGCCTGGTGGCCAGCGTGGCCAATGCCTATCTGACCTGGCAGGCCGACAAGGAACTGCTGAAGGTCACCCAGGACACCCTCGCCACGTTCGAAGAGAGCTACAGGCTCACCGCCCGCAGCAACGAAGTGGGTGTCGCCTCCGCACTGGACCTGGCGCAGTCGCGTACCACGGTGGAAAACGCCCGTGCGCAACTGGCCCGTTACACCCGTCAGGTTGCCCAGGACGAAAACAGCCTGGTCCTGCTGCTCGGCACCGGCATCCCGGCCAACCTGCCAGCGGCCCAACCGCTGAACGACGATCTGCTGAGCGAGGTACCGCCTGGCCTGCCGTCGGACCTGTTGCAACGTCGTCCGGATATCCTGCAAGCCGAGTACAACCTCAAGGCGGCCAACGCCAACATCGGCGCGGCGCGCGCAGCGTTCTTCCCGAGCATCAGCCTGACGGCCAACGCCGGGACCTTGAGCCCGGACTTGTCTGGTCTGTTCAAGGGTGGTTCGGGCACCTGGCTGTTCCAGCCGCAGATCAACCTGCCGATCTTCAATGCCGGCAGCCTGCGTGCCAGCCTGGATTACTCGAAAATCCAGAAAGACATCGGCGTGGCGAACTACGAGAAGTCCATTCAAACGGCCTTCCAGGAAGTCGCCGACGGCCTGGCCGCCCGCCAGACCTACGTCCAACAGTTGCAGGCACAGAAAGATTTCGTCAGTGCCAACCAGGACTACTACCGCCTGGCCGAGCGTCGTTACCGCATCGGTGTCGACAGCAACCTGACCTTCCTCGATGCACAGCGTCAGCTGTTCAGCGCCGAACAGGCCCTGATCACCGATCGTCTGGCGCAACTGGTCAGCGCAGTGAACCTGTACAAGGCACTGGGCGGTGGCTGGAACGAACAAACGGCGAAGAACGAGCCGTTGAAAGAAGAAGCGCCGAAGATGAAGTATTTCTGATAGCGCTGTGAAAAAAGAGAGCCCACCGATTTGGTGGGCTTTTTTTGTCTTGGGAAATTGTTGTTGTCAGTCCCGGCCCCATCGCGGGCAAGCCCGCTCCCACAGGTTTTGCGTCTGTACTCAATTCTGTGGGAACGGGCTTGCCCGCGATGAGGCCAGTGAATAAACCACAAAACCCGGATCAAACTCGGTTCGATAATCGCCCAAAACCCGCCTCTCGATATTGAACCACCTAGTACATTCACATCACCATCGACCTACAAAACCAATAACAACAGGTTCGACACCATGCCCCCGCGCCCTGCCCTGTCCGGCTGATTCCCACGCTCCACCAAAAAATGTCGACTGTCTGTCTGCATCCACCCCGGCTGCGGCACTACACCGTTTCATCCCAAGAATTAGAGAGACCCGAGCACATGACGCCTTCCACCGCGCAGTATTTCGTTCCCAGCCTTATCGCCGCCGCCCTGGCCAGTGCAGCCTTACCCGCTTACGCCGAAGAGGCTGGGTTTGTCGAAGGGGCCAAGGTCAACCTGAACCTGCGCAACTTCTACATCAATCGCAACTTCACCAACCCGACCAAGTCTCAAGGCAAAGCCGAAGAGTGGACACAAAGCTTCATCCTCGACGCCAAGTCAGGGTTTACCCAAGGCACCGTCGGGTTCGGCATGGATGTGCTGGGGTTGTATTCGGTGAAGCTCGACGGCGGCAAAGGCACTGGCGGTACGCAACTGCTGCCGCTGGACCATGACGGGCGACCGGCCGACAACTTTGGCCGCACCAACGTGGCCTTCAAGGCCAAGCTATCGCAAACCGAAGTGAAGGTTGGGGAATGGATGCCGGTGCTGCCGATCCTGCGCTCGGACGACGGTCGCTCGCTGCCGCAAACCTTCCGCGGCGGGCAGATCACGTCGAAGGAAATCAACGGGCTGACGCTCTACGGCGGCCAGTTCCGCCAGAACAGCCCGCGTGATGACAGCAGCATGGACGACATGTCGATGACCCGAAAAGCAGCGTTCACTTCCGATCGATTCAACTTCCAGGGTGGTGAATACCTGTTCAATGACAAGCGTACGCAGATTGGTCTATGGAACGCCGAGCTCAAGGACATCTACAGCCAGCAATTCATCAACCTGACCCACAGTCAGCCGCTGGGTGACTGGACCCTGGGTGCCAATCTCGGGTTCTTCTACGGCAAGGATGACGGCAGCGCCCGCGCCGGCGAGCTGGACAACAAAACCATGTACGGTCTGTTCTCGGCGAA
Source organism: Pseudomonas sp. (assembly GCF_050739655.1). GTDB lineage: Bacteria > Pseudomonadota > Gammaproteobacteria > Pseudomonadales > Pseudomonadaceae > Aquipseudomonas. The sequence goes on from NZ_JBOIBY010000639.1 coordinate 8,154, forward strand.
ATACGGCGGCAACACCTTTTATGTCGGCCTGCAAAAACTCACTGGCGACAACGCCTGGATGCGGGTCAACGGCACCAGCGGCGGCACCCTGGCCAACGACAGTTACAACTCCAGCTACGACAACGCCCGGGAAAAATCCTGGCAAGTGCGTCACGACTACAACTTCGTAGCCCTCGGTGTGCCCGGCCTGACCCTGATGAACCGCTACATCAGTGGCGACAACGTGCATACCGGCAGCATCACTGACGGCAAGGAATGGGGGCGAGAAAGTGAACTGGGCTACACCGTGCAGAGCGGCGCGCTGAAAGACCTGAACGTGAAATGGCGCAATTCGACCATACGCCGGGACTACAGCAACAACGAATTCGATGAGAACCGGCTGATCATCAGCTATCCGATCAGCCTGCTTTAATCCTCACCGCCGCCATCGCGGGCAAGCCCGCTCCCACAAGGTTTGTGTAATGCCCAAATCGTGTGGCACACATAAATCCTGTGGGAGCGGGCTTGCCCGCGATAGCGTCAGATCAGGCACCGCACATCACCGGATTTACTCCCGCGATTCAATCCCCAACTCATCCCACACCGACTCCGCCAGGTGGAACGTGGCATTCGCCGCTGGAATCCCGCAGTAGATCGCGCTCTGCATGATCACTTCCTTGATCTCGCTGCGGCTGACGCCATTATTGGCGGCGGCGCGCAGGTGCAGTTTGAGCTCACCTTCGCGGTTCATGCCGATCAGCATGGCGATGGTGATCAGGCTGCGGGTGTGGCGCGGCAGGCCCGGACGGGTCCAGATGTCGCCCCAGGCGTGGCGGGTGATCATTTCCTGAAACTCCGAGTTGAACTCGGTCAGGGTGCTCAGGCTGCGGTCGACATGGGCATCACTCAATACTTCGCGACGGACTTTCAGGCCTTCGTCGTAACGTTGTTTCTCATCCACGACAAAACCCTCAATGAGCCGACAGAAACGCCAGTACCCGCTCGCTGAACGCGTTGCCGGCCTGGACGTTGGACAAATGCGCGGCGTAGAACTCAGCGTACTCGGCGCCCGGTACATGTTCCTGGATGAAGTGCCCGCCAGACGGTGGTGTCACCGCGTCTTCAGTGCCAGCAATCACCAGCAATGGCACCTTGATCGAAGACAACTGATCGCGGAAATCGGCATCGCGCACCGCGGCGCAGTTGGCCGCGTAACCTTCTGGCGAAGTGGCCGCGAGCATGTCGGTAATCTGCTTGGCTGCCGCTGGATTGGCTTCGGAGAAATCCGGGGTGAACCAACGCGCGATCGAAGCGTCGCGCAGGGCAACCATGGCTGCCTGACCATCGCGCAAGACCGTCTCAATGCGAGGATTCCAGATCGACGGATCGCCGATTTTCGCTGCAGTGTTGCAGACGATCAGTTTATTCAGACGCTCACCGGCGTTGATGCCCAGCCATTGGCCAATCAGCCCGCCCATGGACAGACCGCAGAAATGCGCACGTTCGATGTGCAAGGCATCCAGCAGCGCCAGCACGTCACGGCCCAGTTGCTCGATGGTGTAAGGGCCAGGCGTCACCAGCGACTTGCCGTGACCGCGGGTGTCGAAACGCAGCACGCGAAAACGCTCGGTGAACGCCGGAATTTGCGCGTCCCACATGTGCAGGTCGGTGCCCAGGGAGTTGGACAGCACCAGCACCGGCGCATCCACCGGGCCATCAAGTTGGTAATGCAGTTCGCCATCGGCGAGTTGTACAAAAGCCACGGTAATCTCCTTCAGGCAGTCAATGCAGAATGTTCAGCCACCGCACGCTCGACCCAGGTTTTGGCCTGGCCGAGATAGTGAGCGGGGTCCAGCAGATGATCGAGTTCAGCGGCCGACAACTCGGCAGTTACTTGCGGTTCGTCACCGAGTACTGCGCGCAGATGGCGTTGTTCGGCGACGGCGCGCTTGCAGCATTGCTCCAGCAGGTGATGCGCCGTATCGCGCCCTACCCGCTGGGCGAGGACGATGCTGACCGCTTCGGCGAGCACCAAGCCGTTCGTAAGATCGAGATTGCGCGCCATGCGCTCGGCATCCACTTCCAGGGCGCCGGCAACCAGCAGCGCCTGCTTCAGGCTACCGGACACCAGGCAGCAGATTTCCGGCAGGGTTTCCCACTCGGCATGCCACAGGCCGAGGCTGCGCTCGTGTTCCTGGGGCATGGCGCTGAAGAGCGTCGAAATCAGGCCCGGCACGCGGGTCGCCGCGCCGATCAGCACCGCAGCACCCACGGGGTTGCGTTTGTGCGGCATGGTCGACGAACCACCCTTGCCCGGCGCGGAGGGCTCGAACACTTCAGCCGCTTCGGTTTGCATAAGCAGACTGATGTCACGTCCCAACTTGCCGAGGCTGCCGGCAATCAGGCCGAGCACTGCGCCGAATTCCACCACGCGGTCACGCTGGGTGTGCCACGGCTGATCCGGCAACGTCAGTTGCAGTTCTTCAGCGAGGGCTTGGGCAATCGGCATGGCTTGATCACCGAGGGCCGCGAGGGTGCCGGAAGCGCCACCGAACTGCAGCACCAAAAGGCGTGGTTTGAGCTCCAGCAAACGCTGGCGGCTGCGGGTCACCGCCCCAAGCCAACCGGCGATTTTCATCCCCAAAGTGACAGGTGTGGCGTGTTGCAGCCAGGTGCGCCCCGCTAACGGTGTCGCCACATAGCGCTGGGCCTGAGTCGCCAGCATTTGTCCCAACTGCGCCAGATCCGTTTCGATCAGCTCCAGCGCCCGGCGCAGTTGCAACACCAGGCCGCTGTCCATCACGTCCTGACTGGTCGCGCCCAGATGCACGTAACGCTCAGCCTCCGGGCTTTGCGAAGCGATCTGCTTGCCCAGTGCCTTGACCAGCGGAATCGCCGAGTTACCGGCGATGGCAATCGCTTCACCGAGAGCGGCAAAGTCAAAATGCCCGGCCTGGCAGGCGGCTTCGATGGGGGCAACGGCGCTTTGCGGAATCAAGCCAACCCGTGCTTCGGCCCGGGCCAGTGCTGCTTCGAAATCGAGCATGGCCTGGACCCGGCCCTGATCGCAGAACACTTCTCGCATATCGCGAGCAGTGAAATAGGCATCGAACAATTGATTGCCCGGTCGCTGGTTCATAAACAATCCCTGGAGGCGCGGGCCGGTCAGGCCCGCGTAAAGATCAAAGGTCGTGGTGCAGGTACTTGGCCTGTTTCGGCAGACGCAGGCTGAACAGGAATGCAATCGCCATCATCACCGTCACGTACCAGTAGAAGGAGTTTTCCATGCCGCCTGCCTTGAGGCTCAACGCCACATATTCCGCCGAGCCACCGAAGATCGCGTTCGCCACCGCATACGCCAGGCCCACGCCCAGTGCGCGCACTTCCGGTGGGAACATTTCAGCTTTTACCAGGCCACTGATCGAGGTGTAGAAACTGACGATCGCCAGGGCCAGGGTAATCAGCACGAAGGCCAGGAAAGGGCTGCTGACACTTTTCAGGCTCAGCAGAATCGGTACGGTACACAAGGTTCCGAGAGCGCCAAACCAGAGCATCGAATTACGTCGACCGATCTTGTCGGCGAGCATGCCGAAAAACGGTTGCATGCACATATAGAAAAAGAGCGCGCCGGTCATGATGTAACTGGCGGTCTTGGCAGGCATACCGGCGGTGTTCACCAGGTACTTCTGCATGTACGTGGTGAAGGTGTAGAAAATCAGCGAGCCACCGGCGGTGTAACCCAGCACGGTAATGAAAGCGGCTTTGTGGTCACGAAACAGTGCGCTGATGCTGCCGGCGTCCTTGTTCTCGCGCATTTCCTTGCTGGTGGTTTCTTTCAGCGAACGACGCAGGTACAGCGAAATCAGCGCCGCACAGGCACCCACCACAAAGGGAATCCGCCAGCCGTAGGCACGCAGCTCATCCTCAGTGAGGAACTGCTGCAGGATCACCACCAGCAACACCGCCAACAGTTGCCCGCCGATCAGCGTCACGTACTGGAAAGAAGCGAAGAATCCGCGCTGGCCCTTGAGGGCGACTTCACTCATATAGGTGGCGGTGGTGCCGTACTCGCCGCCCACCGACAGGCCTTGTAGCAAACGGGCGAACAGCAGGAGAACCGGCGCCCAGACCCCGATGCTGTTGTAGGTCGGCAGGCACGCGATGAGCAGCGAGCCGAAACACATCATCAGAATCGAGATCAACATTGAATTTTTGCGGCCGTGCTTGTCCGCGAGTCGGCCGAAAATCCAGCCGCCAATCGGTCGCATCAGAAACCCGGCAGCGAATACGCCCGCGGTGTTGACCAACTGCACTGTGGGGTTGTCGGACGGGAAAAACGCCGGGGCGAAATAGATCGCGCAGAAGGCGTAGACATAGAAGTCGAACCACTCGACCAGGTTGCCGGACGAGGCGCCGACAATGGCGAAGATCCGCTTGCTGCGTTCCTCGCCCGTATAGAGCGCTGCTGGAGCTGAAGTTGGGGTTGTCATTGTTTGTTCACTCGATGGGGACAGTGAAAGTCTAGACATACTTTGCAACAGTCCCGTTCCACAGTTGAATCAGCAACATTTTTCCCTTTAAAGAATCCCTTGGTGGAGATCCCTGTGGGAGCGAGCCTGCTCGCGATGGCGGTACACCAGTAACACGAATGCTGACTGACACACCGCCATCGCGAGCAGGCTCGCTCCCACAGTAGGGAATGGGTGTTCGTTCATTCATCGAAGAACACCCTCTTGGCATCACACGCGTTCGATCGCCAATGCCAGACCCTGACCAACACCAACACACATGGTCGCCAGACCTTTCTTGCCACCGGTTTTCTCAAGCTGATGCAGCGCCGTCAGTACCAGACGCGCACCGCTCATGCCCAACGGATGCCCCAAGGCAATGGCGCCACCGTTCGGGTTGACCTGAGCCGCGTCATCAGCAATCCCCAGCTCGCGCAATACCGCCAAGCCTTGGCTGGCGAAAGCTTCGTTGAGTTCGATCACGTCAAAATCGCTGACGGCCACACCCAAGCGCTCAATCAGTTTGCGCACTGCTGGCACCGGGCCAATGCCCATCACCCGTGGCGCAACACCGGCGCTGGCCATGCCCAGCACCTTGGCGCGTGCAGTCAGGCCGTGTTTCTTCACCGCTTCAGCCGAAGCCAGGATCAACGCGGCTGCGCCGTCGTTCACACCCGAAGCATTACCGGCTGTGACGGTTTTGTCGGGGCCGTTGACCGGTTTGAGCTTGGTCAAGGCTTCAAGCGTAGTGTCGGCGCGAGGATGCTCGTCCTGGCTGACCACGGTCTCACCCTTCTTGTGGGCAATGCGCACTTCGACGATTTCTTCGGCAAAGAAGCCTGCGGCTTGGGCCACAGCGGTGCGTTGCTGGCTGCGCAGGGCGAACGCGTCCTGATCAGCACGGGACACCTTGTAGTCGTCAGCCACGTTGTCAGCGGTCTGTGGCATCGCGTCCACGCCGTACTGGGCTTTCATCAACGGGTTGATGAAGCGCCAGCCGATGGTGGTGTCTTCCAGCTTCATGTTCCGGGAAAACGCTGCATCAGCCTTGCCCATCACAAACGGCGCGCGGGACATCGACTCGACGCCACCGGCAATCGCCAGCTCCATCTCGCCGCTGGCGATAGCGCGGAACGCCGTGCCAATCGCATCCATGCCCGAAGCGCAAAGTCGATTGAGGGTCACGCCGGGAATGGTTTCCGGCAGACCGGCCAGCAGCAGCGCCATGCGCGCCACGTTGCGGTTGTCTTCACCGGCCTGGTTGGCGCAGCCGAGGAACACCTCGTCTACGGCCGTCCAGTCCACCGATGGATTGCGCTCCATCAAGGCCTTGATCGGCACGGCGGCCAGATCGTCGGCGCGAACCGTCGACAGACCACCGCCGAAACGGCCGATAGGGGTGCGAATCGCGTCGCAGATATAAACCTCACGCATCACGCTTCTCCGGGTGCTTGGCCGTGGGCCGCGGCGGTACGGGCTTCCAGGTCACGCAGCGCGGTCAGCTCGACTTCAGTCGGCTCGGCGGTGACGTCAACGCTGTCGGCGAAGCGGATCGGCCAGCCGGTGGCGGCGATCACTTGCTCGCGGGTTACGCCAGGGTGCAAGGCGGTGACGACAAATTCGTTGGTGCCGGCTTCCGGCTCCATGGTGCACAGGTCGGTGATGATCCCCACCGGACCGGCGCCTGGCAGGCCGAGACGCTTGCGCGAGTCACCGCCTTCGCCGTGGCCGACCGAGGTAATGAAGTCCAGCTTGTCGACGAACGAACGCGACGATTGCTTGAGGATGATCAACACGCTCTTGGCGGACCCGGCGATCTCCGGCGCGCCACCAGCGCCCGGCAAACGGACTTTCGGCGCATGGTAGTCGCCAACCACGGTGGTGTTGATGTTGCCGAAACGGTCAACCTGGGCAGCGCCGAGGAAACCGACGTCGATGCGACCACCCTGCAGCCAGTAGCGGAAAATCTCGCCTGTCGGCACCACGGTGTCAGCGGTTTCCGCCAACTCACCGTCACCGATCGACAGTGGCAGTACGCTTGGCTTGGCACCGATCGGGCCCGATTCGTAGATCAGCACCACGTCCGGCGAGGACGTCAGGCGAGCCAGGTTGGCCGCTTTGGATGGCAGGCCGATGCCCACGAAGCACACCGAGCCGTTCTTCAAGCGACGGGCAGCGGCAACGGTCATCATTTCATTGGTGGTGTAAGTCATTACTTCGCCTCCGAAGCGGCGGCCAGTTTGGCCTTGAACTCGCTGAAGTCAGCGCTGCCGTGAATGAACTCGTTGATCCACGCGGTGAAGGTTTCGCGGTCGCGGGCAATCGGGTCCCAAGCCTGGTAGAAACGGTTGTCACGCTCGTTGTAGCCGTGGGCGTAGGACGGATGCGCGCCGCCTGGTACATGGCAGACCGCGCTCAGGGCCCAGGTCGGCAGGACGCAGGAGTTCATCGGCGCCTTGAGATCGTCAACGATTTCCTCAACGGTAACGATGCAACGCTTGGCGGCCAGAGCGGCTTCTTTCTGCACACCCAGAATGCCCCACAGCAGCACGTTGCCCTTGCGGTCGGCTTTCTGTGCATGGATCACGGTGACGTCCGGACGTACCGAAGGCACGGCGGCCAGCACTTCGCCAGTGAACGGGCAGGTAACGGATTTGATCAGTGGGTTGACCTTCGGCAGGTCGGAACCGGCGTAGGCACGCAGCACTGCGAATGGCAGGCCGGAAGCGCCGGCGACGTAGGCATTGGCCAGGTCGGCATGGCTGTGTTCTTCGATTTCCAGGGCATGGGGCCACTGCTTCTCGACGGCATCACGCAGACGGTGCAACGAACCAACGCCAGGGTTGCCGCCCCAGGAGAAGATCAGCTTGCGAGCACAACCGGCACCGATCAACTGGTCGTAAATCAGGTCAGGCGTCATCCGTACCAGGGTCAGGTCTTTTTTGCCCTGACGAATGATTTCGTGACCCGCCGCCGTCGGGATCAGGTGAGTGAAGCCTTCGAGTGCAACGGTATCGCCGTCGTTTACGAATTGCTTCACCGCGTCGTGCAGCGAAAGAATTTCAGCCATTGGGGCAGGCTCCCATTTGTTATTAACCGACAGTGGAAAAAGGCGCCGATGCGCAGCGCCGCAGTCACTGAAGATTAAGCCTGTGAAAAACGCCGGACAATCCGATAATCGACTAATCGTTCGATTATCGAACACATTGTTGTTCAGCTATCTTTTCTGCCTGATCGTTCCAACGCTCTGCGTGGGAATGCAGCCCGGGACGCTCCGCGTCCCAAAAACGGACGCAGAGCGTCCATTGAGGCATTCCCACGCAGAGCATGGGAACGAGCCAATCCGGTAAAAAATTAATCAGGTCGCATCCGCATGGCTGACCATGCCCTTGATCACCACCGCCACAGTCGCCAAGGCCGCCGGAATCACCAACGCGGTCAGCACCTGTTCGAAATTCCAGCCCAGACCCAACAGCGTTGCGCCCATCCACGCACCTAGGATCGCGCCGAAGCGGCCGATACCGAGCATCCATGACACACCGGTCGCTCGCCCTTGGGTCGGATAGAACCGCGCAGCCAAAGACGGCATCGCCGATTGCGCGCCGTTGACACACATCCCCGCCACCAACACCAGGGTCGCCAACAAGGTGATGTTGCCCAGGCTCTGCCCGACCGCGTAGGCAAAGACACCGGCCAGCAAGTAGAAAGTACCGATCACCTTGTGCGGATTGAACCGGTCCATCGCCCAACCTACGCCCACCGCGCTCAACACACCACCGAACTGGAACAACGCTCCGATGAACGCCGCTTGCTCCATGCTCGCGCCACTGTCGCGCATCAGGGTCGGCAGCCAACTGGTCAGCAGGTAAACAATCACCAACCCCATGAAGTAGGTCAGCCACAGCAACAATGTGCCGACGCTGTAGGTGCCGGAGAAGATCACCGCAAATACATTGCGCGCCTTCACGGTTTTCTGTTCCGGTACGCTAAAGCTGGAAGCCTGGGCAACCACCGTCGGATCAATCGGCGCCAGCGTCTTGCGCACCTTGTCGGTGTCACGGTTACGGACGACCAGGTAACGCGCCGACTCCGGCAGCCACAGCAACAACACAACGGCAAGGATCAACGGCAAGATCCCGCCGATCAGCAGCAGGCTGTGCCAGCCAAACGCCGGAATCAACTTGGCCGAAATAAACCCTCCCCCCGCCATGCCCAGATTGAAGCCACAGAACATGCTGGTCACCAGCAGGGACTTTTTGCGTTCCGGGGTGTACTCCGACAGTAACGTCGTGGCGTTTGGCATGCCGGCGCCCAGCCCCAGGCCAGTCAGGAAGCGCAACACCAGCAGTTGCTCAACATTCGTGCAATAGGCCGAAGCCAGGCTGAAGGCGCCGAACAAAAACACTGCACCGACCAGTACGACTTTTCGTCCAAAGCGGTCAGCCAATGGGCCGGAGCCCAGTGCGCCGAAGACCATGCCGATCAATGCGGCACTCATCACTGGCCCGAGACTGGCGCGATCGATTCCCCAATCCTGAGAAAGTGCGGGTGCTATAAACCCCATGGCCGCCGTGTCGAGGCCATCGAGGAAGACAATCAGGAAACACAGAATCACCACACGCCACTGGTAGCGCGAAATGGGTTGGGCATTGATGAAGGACTGCACGTCGAGGCAGTTTCCTACAGCAGACTGGGGCTGGTTCATTATTGTTATTCCATGCAGATAATGCAGTCGAACAGTTGCCAGCCAACGCTGGCGCTGCCGCACATTAATTATCTGCAGGAAACAGCGTCAATCTACCGCACGCGACTCTGTGCGTTTATCGAACAGCTTAGGTAAACAGCTGAGAGCTGAGGTCGCGGCTGGCACTCAACAGGCCCGGCAGGAAGCGTTGTTCCAGTTCGTTGCGGCTGACCCGCCCGGCGTGGGTACTGACGTTAAGAGCAGCAACCACCTGGCCGGAAGCGTCATACACCGGAACGGCAATCGAGCGCAGGCCCTGCTCGAGTTCCTGATCGACGATGCACCAGCCCTGTTGCCGTACCTCTTGCAGGCATTCAAGCAACGCTTCGGGCGTATGCAGGGTACGGCTGGTCTTGGCCTGCAGGTCAGCGTGGTCAAGGTATTCACGCAGCGAAGTGTCATCCAGCGCCGCGAGAAGGATTCTCCCCATTGACGTGCAATAGGCCGGCAACCGCCCGCCCACCGAGAGGTCGACCGAGATCAGACGCTGCGTGGTGGCCGAACGGGCGATGTACAAGATGTCATCACCCTCCAGGGTGGCCATGTTGCACGCCTCGTGCAGTTGCTCGCTCATGCGGTCCAGGTAAGGCTGGGCTGAAACCGCCAGCGGCGTGGAAGACACATAGGCATGGCCGAGGGTCAGCACTTTGGGCAGCAATGAATAAGTGCGACCGTCAGTGGTGGCGTAGCCGAGCTTGATCAACGTGTGCAGGCAACGTCTGACAGCGGCGCGGGGAATTTCCGTGCGGTGGCTGATCTGGGCAATGGTCAGGTGCCGCTTGCGCTCCTGAAAGGCTTGCACGACAGCCAGGCCACGGGCCAGCGAAGTCATGAAGTCCGGGTCCCCCGTCAGGGCCTGGATGCGCTTGGCGGGCGAAGCAACAATGGGCGGTGCCACTGAAGCGAAAGAATTGCGCAATTGATCGTTCATACCAGGTCCTTTCCCACACGGATCAGCGACTATTACAAGCGGCTAGCGGCCTGGCGCACAAGCCCGGCCAAGCAAGACCGGGCGATTATCGAACCATCGACCGATAATCGCAATCGGCCTCCTCCCCGGATACAGCCGTTGAAAGAACGGGTTATATATTTTTTATTTCGGCTTGAATCCAGACTTACAAGCGCCATGTATTACCCTAAGTTGTTCGACTTAATGGCGCCAGAAAGACATCACTGCACAATGACATCATTCAGCGCGCTAGTTAAAGGTAAAAGTTGTGAGTAAGAAAACAATCACACATCAAAACCTGCTTTTAACTCTTCGGAGATAGAGTTCTGCGAATCCCTCGCTATAATGCAAACCAGTAGCCCGACGGTTTTCTACATACCGACTCCGCTACTCGGTGGCGCGATGTTCCATCGCCGCTACCTACAGCAAGCGCCCGACGCTCATTGCATTTGCATCGCCAACGCGCTCGCTGAAACAGGAAGCTGATGCTGCGTCAGCTGTTTATCTCTGGTGGCGTGGCCGCCTGCAACATGGACGTATTGATCGCCCTGCCGTAAAAAACGATGCCTTTCACAGGCCTTGTCATTCGACGAGCATGGTCAATGCATTGGTTGCAGCGCGTTTCACCAGAATTAACCTCAACTCAATCAGGTAGCACTGTGACGAAAGACGAACTGCGCGCGGAACTTGAGCGCCAGGAACAACGTTACAAGGAAGTTTACGGCGGGGAAGTCACCACCTACGCCGCTCAACCCGAACCGGAACGCAAACCCTGGCGTAAGCGCGCCACCGTTCAGGATCAGGTTTTCCAGCAAGAACTGGAAAAAATGGAAAAGGAACTCAAAGCCGAAGAGCCATGACGGCCTCGGCTTTAATCCTTACAAGGGTCTGCGTTTGCACTCGCTAAAAGCGGGATGTATTGATGTTGCCTTTTGCGCCCGCTACGAGCGGGCGGCGGCTACCTTGCACATCTGACAGGGTAAAAGGCTCACGTCTGACCCTCCTTTCAGAAATTTCACACAAGCGTTCCGCCCCCTCCTTCCAGCGAGCGAAACCCTTGCAGCATCAGGCTTTCCGAAGAAATTCAATGACTTGCAACCCCCTGAAAATCACCGGGACGCGGGGCATTGCCGCAAAATAATTCATTGAAGAATGTTACCGACGAGCAGCTAGTGCATTGATTGACACTCTTTTCTGGCATAATCGCGCCCCCTTATGACCGGGTCAGAAAACCTTCATGATCGATTTATTCAGCGGACTGGATGCTTGGGTGCTTGTGAGCCTCTTGCTCGCCCTGGCTTTTGTCCTCGCCTTCGAGTTCATCAATGGATTTCATGACACCGCTAACGCGGTAGCCACTGTTATCTACACCAAAGCGATGCCGCCTCATCTGGCCGTGTTCTTTTCCGGTGTGTTCAATTTCCTCGGCGTGTTGCTGGGTGGCGTTGGCGTGGCGTATGCCATCGTCCACTTGCTGCCGGTGGAGCTGCTGATCAATGTGAATACCGGCCATGGCCTGGCGATGGTTTTCTCGTTGCTCGCCGCAGCCATCACCTGGAACCTGGGCACCTGGTACTTCGGTATCCCCGCCTCCAGCTCCCATACGTTGATCGGTTCGATCCTCGGCGTGGGACTGGCCAACGCCCTGATCAACGGGATACCGCTGGCCGATGGCGTGAACTGGCAGAAGGCGATCGATATCGCCATGTCGCTGGTATTCTCGCCAATGGCGGGTTTCCTGATCGCCGCGCTGATCCTGATCGGTCTCAAATGGTGGCGCCCGCTGTCGAAGATGCACAAGACACCGGAACAACGCCGCAAGATCGACGACAAGAAACACCCGCCATTCTGGAACCGCCTGGTATTGGTGATCTCCGCCATGGCCGTGAGTTTCGTGCACGGTTCCAACGATGGTCAGAAAGGTATCGGTCTGATCATGCTGGTACTGATCGGTATCGTGCCGGCGCAGTTCGTACTGGATCTGAACAGCACCACGTATCAGATCGAGCGTACCCGCGACGCCACCTTGCACTTGAGCCAGTTCTACAAGCGCAACGCTGAAACCCTGGGCGAGTTCCTGGCGTTGGGTAAAAGTGTCGAAGGTGATCTGCCGGAGAAATTCCGTTGCAACCCGCAACAGACCGAACCGACCATCAACGCGCTGCTGGGCACTCTTAAAGGTGTAGCCGACTACCACTCGCTGCCGTCGGAAAGCCGTATCGAAGTGCGTCGCTACCTGCTCTGCCTGGATGACACGGCGAAGAAGGTCAGCAAGTTGCCAAGCCTGGCCCCCCGTGAAAAGGCTGACCTGGACAAGCTGCGCAAGGACCTGACCACCACCACCGAATACGCCCCGTTCTGGGTGATTCTGGCGGTCGCCCTGGCCTTGGGCCTGGGTACCATGGTTGGCTGGAAGCGTGTGGTACTGACCATCGGTGAGAAGATCGGCAAGCAGGGCATGACCTATTCCCAGGGCATGTCGGCGCAGATCACCACCGCCAGCCTGATCGGCATGGCCAACATCTTCAGCCTGCCGGTGTCCACCACCCACGTTCTGTCCTCGGGCGTGGCTGGCACCATGGTCGCCAACAAAAGCGGCCTGCAGGGCGGCACCGTCAAAACCATCCTGCTGGCCTGGGTTTTGACCCTGCCTGCCACGGTCGCCCTGTCGGCCGGATTGTTCTGGCTGGCTTCGAAGGCACTCGGCAGCTGATAGGCAGCCGAACAAAAAAGGCGCGCTCCGTGAGGAACGCGCCTTTTTTATTGCCAAGGGATCAAAAGATCGCAGCCTTCGGCAGCTCCTACAGGACAAATGCATTCCAATGTAGGAGCTGCCGAAGGC
>NZ_JBOIBY010000640.1:0-6768 GCF_050739655.1 Pseudomonas sp.
CGGGCAAGCCCGCTCCCACAGGTTTCCTGGTGTTCACAAGTGATGTGGGCACCAAAAATCTCTGTGGGAGCGGGCTTGCCCGCGATGGGGCCCTAACATTTGCCCCGGAAAAAACAGCTCTACGAAATACGAAACATTTTCTTTCATATCACCCTTCGGGATTTCGGGTGCTCATCCGTCCTATATAGATGCAGTCCTGTCGCGTAGGCAAAAGCCACGACCGGGGCTTTCATGGACCTCATCGCTGCGAAGCCCGTAGCAGAGGCCTTTCATCGATATAAGACGCCCTAATCATGTCGAAGAAATCCCGTTCGAAAATCTGGTTCCTGGTGCACAGCTGGCTGGCACTGCCGATCTGGTTTTTTGTCCTGATCGTCTGTGTCACTGGCACGCTGGCAGTCGTGAGCCAGGAGATCGTCTGGCTGGCCAACCCGCAAATGCGCGCCAGCCAGCCATCGGACGATGCGCCACGGCTCAACTACGACCAGATCATCTCCGCGATCAAGAAGGCCGAGCCCGACATCATCGTCGACAGCATCAGTCGTCCCGATGAGTCGCACTTTGCGCTGGATGTCACCGTCAACTACCCCGACGGGCGTTCGCTGACGGTCTACGTCAACCCTTACACCGGCGCCATCCAAGGTCCCGCTCCGCAATTCAACTTCCAGGCCTTCACCCGCGCATTGCATGGTTGGTGGCTGGTGCCGTTCACCAACGGCTACAGCTGGGGCTGGTACCTGGTGTCATTCCTCAGCTTGCCGTTGCTGGCCTCCCTGGTGACCGGGCTGGTGGTCTACAAGCGTTTCTGGAAAGGCTTCCTGCGCCCGACCCTGCGCATTCGCCATGGCGCGCGTATTTTCTGGGGTGATTTCCACCGCCTGAGCGGCATCTGGTCGATCTGGTTCATCGCGGTGATTTCCATTACCAGCACTTGGTTCCTGATCCAGGCGTTCATGTTCGACAACCAGATTTCCATCTCTACCGCGCCGGTCGCCGCCGTGGTCCCGCGTGAAAGCGTACCGCTCACCGCCGATGGCTCTGCGGTGCCGATGATCAGCCTTGAAGAGGCGATCCGCCAAGCCAGGGAACGCATTCCCGGTCTGGACGAGAGCTTTGTCAGCCTGCCAGCCAACGCCTACAGCTATCTGTCGGTGGGCGGGCGCAGTTGGTACCCGCTGATGTTCCAGACGGCGGACATCAACCCCTACACCGGAGACGTCGCCGCCACGCGCCTGCTGTCGGACCGCACGGGCCTGGAGTTCGTGACCGAGTCCATGCGTCCGCTGCACACCGGAGATTTTGGCGGGATCTGGATCAAGCTGATCTGGTTTTTCTTCGGCCTGCTGCTGAGCATGATGGTGCTCAGCGGACTGCTGATCTGGACCAAACGCACCGCACTGGCCACGGCCAACGCCCTCAAGCGCAGCAATAAAGCTCCACGCAACCAGGGTGTTGCGGCCACGGGCAGCGAAGCCACGCAGGTCAGCCCATGAGCCAGTCGACTACGCAAAAACCGCAATCAACACTGAGCCGTTTCTGGCACAAATGGCGTTTCCACATCAACGTGCTGCTGTTGCTGGTGCCGCTGGGGTTCATGCCCAAGTATTTCGCCGATGCGGCGCTGTTTCGCGGTGACACGGGCCTGGGTGAGCGGGAAATCGGCGACATCCAGGTCGGCCCTTGGAGCGTGCGGCTGGCCGAGCTTCGCAACGAAGCTCCGATGCTCGATGGCCCGGCCGGCTACATGAAAAGCTTCAACGCAGCCTTGTGCGACAGCTGCCGCGAGCAGGTCAAGGCCACCTATCTGCGCATCGGCAAGCCGCGCAGCCTCCGCGCCGCCGGGGTGATTTTCTTCGGCACGCCCTATCGCATGGGCGCCATGCTGCCCGTATCGGAAAAGACCAAGGCCGACGCCGAACTGTGGATCACCATGGAAGGCTGGGACGGCTCCATCCATCAGGCATCCATCCCTCTGAGCCAGGCTTCACCCGCCACCCTTGCCTGGCTGACCACTCAAGGAGGCAAACCATGATCAACCTTATCCGCCCTCTCGGTGCTGCGCTTGTGGTGCTCTGCGCCGGTTTCAGCACCAGCGCCCTGGCCCACAACCCGATGTGCGAATGCAAAGCCGTCGACGCCGAGCAGATCAAGTGCACCGGCGGTTTCTCCGATGGCAGCGGCGCGCCAGGGGTGACCCTCGATGTGATCGGCTATGACGAAACCATTCTGGTACCGGGCAAGCTCGGCGCCGACTCGACCCTGACGTTCAAAAAGCCCGGCGCCGAGTTTTATGTACTGTTCGACGCAGGCCCCGGACACGTGGTCGAAATCGACCAAGCGGATATCGAAGCGCCATGAGTACGCCAACCACACAAGTCGTCCGCCCGGCCGGTGCCGGCCATGAAACCCTCTACGTATTGCTGTTGTGCCTGATCATCCTGGCGGTGGCCGGCTCAGTGGTTGCCTGGCGCGGCGAATCTCAGGAGGTGAGCAGCGTTAACAGTCATCAGCTGGATGCCCGCCGCGACCTGAGTGCTTCCGAGCAAGGCATCTACGCCGATTTGCGGGTCACGCTGGACGAAATTCACTTGTTGCGCCAGGAACAACAAGCCCTGCCGACACCCGAAACCCTCGCCGAGGAAGGGTTCGCGCCGTTTGCACAGGACGCCAGTTCCGTCAGCCGTGGCGGCCACGCCTGGCAGCTACTCGACGGCAAGGCTTACTTCGGCCGCAGCCAGAGCGCCAGCGTGGCGGGCTCGTTCCTGATGCGCCTGAGCGCTGACGACAACGCCCCGGACATCTGGCTCAACCGCGCCACCGACCTCAAGGCTCCCGCCGACCTCAGCGACGCCACGCTTGAACGCGCCGGCTGGCAGCAGATCGTTGCTCAATTCGATGCCGGCGTGACCCGCCAGCACCGGCACTGAACCCTCGCTTTCATCCGAGAGAAGACCGCTTTCCCATGCCCATTTCATCTCTACGCTCATTCCTGCGCCTGTCACTGGTCGGCCTGCTGGCTTGCCTGCTGACACCCCTTGCCAGCGCCGATGAGGCCAAGCGCCTGCGCATCGGCATCACCCTGCATCCGTATTACAGCTACGTGACCAACATCGTCGGCGACAAGGCCGAGGTGGTGCCGCTGATTCCGGCGGGCTTCAACCCCCATGCGTACGAGCCACGGGCCGAAGACATCAAGCGCATCAGCGGGCTCGACGTGATCGTACTCAACGGCGTGGGACATGACGATTTCGCCGACCGCATGATCGCCGCCAGCGAAACCCCGAACGTGCCGGTGATCGAAGCCAACGAAAACGTACCGTTACTGGCCGCCACCGGTGTCGCCGCGCGGGGTGCCGGCAAGGTTGTGAATCCGCATACCTTCCTGTCGATCAGTGCTTCGATTGCCCAGGTCAACAACATCGCCCGCGAGCTGGGCAAGCTCGATCCAGCGAATGCCAAGACTTACACCGAGAACGCCCGCGCCTACGGCAAGCGCCTGCGCAAAATGCGCGCCGATGCCCTGGCCAAACTGACCCAGGCACCGAACGCCGAATTGCGCGTGGCCACGGTGCACGCTGCCTACGACTACCTGCTGCGCGAGTTTGGCCTGGAAGTCACCGCCGTGGTCGAACCGGCCCACGGTATCGAGCCGAGTCCGAGCCAGCTAAAGAAGACCATCGACCAACTGCGCGAACTGGATGTGAAGGTGATTTTTTCGGAGATGGACTTCCCGTCCACCTACGTCGACACCATCCAGCGAGAGTCCGGCGTAAAGCTGTATCCGCTGTCGCACATTTCCTACGGTGAATACACCGCCGAAAAGTACGAAAAGGAAATGACCGGCAACCTCAACACCGTTGTCCGGGCGATTCAGGAGTCAGGCGCATGACATCGAAAGAAACCCTCCTGGCCGATAGCGAATCCCCTGTGGGAACGGGCTTGCTCGCGAAGGCGTCCCGCCAGCTGACATCTTCATTGAATGACACACCGCTATCGCGAGCAGGCTCGCTCCCACAGGTATCGGGGCCGACCCTGGAGTTTTCCGATGTCAGCCTGACTCTGGGCCGCACGACGATTCTCGACAAGGTCACCTTTGAAGTCCGGCCCGGCAGCGTGCATGCACTGGTCGGCCCTAACGGTGGTGGCAAGAGTTCGCTGATCAAGACCCTGCTTGGGCAGATGCCGCATCAGGGCCGCTTGAGCCTGCAATGGCCGGGCGAACCGGGGACCATCGGCTACGTGCCGCAGGCGCTGGAGTTCGACCGCGGCTTGCCGATGACAGTCGACGACTTCATGGCTGCGATGTGCCAGCGACGCCCGGCCTTCCTCGGTTTGAGCAAGCACTTCGCGGCGGCGATTGGCGAGGCCCTGGAACGGGTCGGCATGCAGGACAAACGCAAGCGGCGCATGGGTGCACTGTCCGGCGGCGAGCGTCAGCGGGTGTTGTTGGCGCAAGGACTGATTCCGGCGCCGCAGCTGCTGGTGCTGGATGAACCGATGTCGGCGCTCGATGAGGCCGGCATCCAGGTGTTCGAACGCTTGCTGGGCGATTGGCGCCAGAGCGGAATTACCGTGCTGTGGATCGAGCACGACCTGGAAGCGGTCGGGCGCCTGGCGGATCACGTGACCGGTCTCAACCGTCGGGTCCTGTTCGACGCTACGCCGAAACTGGCCCTGACACCGGATCGCCTGCTGACGTTGTTTTCAACCCATCCACGGAGCGCTGCCTGATGAGTTACGAAGCCTTTCGTTTGATGGTGCATGGCTGGGCGTCTGCGGGTTATCTGCCCGAGGCGCTGGCCTATGGATTTGTGGTCAACGCGCTGCTTGCCGGACTGTTGATCGGCCCGGTGCTGGGTGGCTTGGGCACGCTGGTGGTGGTCAAGCGCTTCGCGTTTTTCTCCGAAGCGGTGGGTCACGCGGCCTTGACCGGCGTGGCCATCGGCATCCTGCTCGGCGAACCTTACACCGGCCCTTATGGCAGCCTGTTCGGTTACTGCCTGTTGTTCGGCATCCTGCTTAACTACCTGCGCAATCGCACCGGCCTGGCCCCGGACACCTTGATCGGCGTTTTCCTTTCGGTATCGCTGGCATTGGGGGCGAGCCTGCTGCTGATTCTGGCAGGCAAGATCAACGTGCATATTCTGGAAAACGTGCTGTTCGGCTCGGTACTGACAGTCAACGGTAATGACCTGTTGGTGCTGGCCATTGTCGGTTCGTTGGTGATGGCCCTCGCCTTGCCGCTGTACAACCGCATCATGCTCGCCAGTTTCAATCCGCAACTGGCAGCGGTGCGCGGTGTGGCGGTGAAGACCCTGGATTATCTGTTCGTGATTCTGGTGACGCTGATCACCGTTGCGGCTGTGAAAGTCATCGGCGCCATCCTGGTCGGTGCATTGCTGGTGATTCCGGCTGCGGCGGCGCGTTTGCTCAGCCAATCGCTGAAGGGCTTTTTCTGGTGCTCGGTGCTGATCGCCACCGTCAGCACACTGTGCGGGATTCTCGCGCCGATCGTCTTTGACCTGCCAATCCCCTCCGGTGCCGCGATCATTCTGGTGGCCGGTATCGCCTTCGCCCTGGCCGCCATTGCGCGCGGTGTCGTCCCCAGCCTGAAAGGGAACCTTGGATAAATGTCATTTTCTCTGCGACAACTGACCCTGGCGGTCGCCCTCTGCGGCCTGACCACAACTTCCTTCGCCGATGACAACAGCAAACCGCTGCGGGTGCTGGCCTCACTACCCATCACCTACGGGCTGGGCGAAGTCCTGCTCAAAGGCACCGACGTCAGCCTGCAACGCGCGGCACCGGACAACCTGCCTGGCAGCCGTCAAACCGCCTACTTCACGGGCAGGGGCGCACCCGCGCTGGCCAAACTGGCAAGCGACGCCGATGCGGTGATTGGCTTGCGCTCGCTGTGGCCGGATGACCCGCTGTATCCGATCTCCCGGCGCAGCAACATCCGCATCATCGAAGTCGACGCCGCCCGCCCGGTCGACGGCGCCCTGCCCGGCATCGCCGTGCAGCCTGGCAACAAGGTCGATGGCCTGAACAGCCAGCCGTGGTTGGCCAGCAACAACATGGGGCGAATGGCCGACGTGATGGCTGCGGATCTGGTGCGCCTGGCGCCCGAAGCGAAACCTGCGATCGAGGCCAACCTGGCGGCATTGAAGCAGCGCCTGCTCAAACTCAGCGCCGACAGCGAGAGCCGCCTGGCCGCCGCCGACAACCTGAGCGTGATGAGCCTGAGCGATCATTTTGGTTATCTGATTGGCGGTCTAAACCTTGAGTTGGCCGGCCTCGATGCGCGACCGGATGCCGAGTGGACAGCTGAGGCCTTGAAGGCGCTCGGTGCGACGCTGAAGGACAATGATGTGGCGGTGGTGTTGCATCATCGTCAGCCTTCGGATGCGGTGAAAGCGGTCATTTCAGAAGCCGGGAGTCGGTTGGTGGTGTTGAGTGTCGATGCGGCTGATCCGGTGGCCGAGTTGGAGGGGGATGTGGATTTGGTGATTAAGGGTTTGAGTGGGGTTTAACGTTGGTACTACGGGGTGGGGTACATATCCATTGCTGCGGTAACGGCTTTATTTGTCGTGTACATATCCATTGCTGCGGTAACGGCTGCTTATGGTTCCGCTTTTACGGCGGGTTACTTGGAAGAGCGCCAAGTAACCAAGCGCTTTTATCACCTGACGTACGGTGCCTCGCCTGGGCTCGGCATTCCCTCGCTCCGGTGTCCATCCGGGGGCATCGCCTCCGGTTTGCTGCGCT
>NZ_JBOIBY010000641.1:0-1043 GCF_050739655.1 Pseudomonas sp.
CTCCTACAGGGAACCACATTCCCATGTAGGAGCTGCCGAAGGCTGCGATCTTTTGATCTTAATAAAGCGCAGCAAACAACTTGCGACGGTACGTGCTCACCAGCGGATGATCATTGCCCAGCAGTTCGAACACTTGTAGCAAGGTCTTGTGCGGCAAGCCTTCACTGTAACTGCGGTTGCGGATGAACAGCTTGAGCAATGCATCCAGTGCTGCTTCGTACTGCTGACGGGCCAATTGCTGGACTGCAAGCTGATACACCGCTTCATCGTCCAACGGATCTTTCGCCAGACGTGCCTTCAGGTCAGCGGCATCGGGCAAGTCCTTGGCCAGGCCAAGAAACTTGATCTGCGCCTTGGCGCCAGCCAGGGCGGCCTTGTGCTCGTCGCTCTTGACCGAGTCGAGCACGGCTTGCGCGTCGCCCAGCTCACCGCGTTCAGTCAGGCAGCGCGCGTAGAGGATCAGAGCCTTGGCGTTGGTATTGTCTTCGCCAAGAATCACTTTGAGCAGGGCTTCGGCGTCGGCAAAACGACTGTCGTCAAACAGCGCCTGAGCCTGTTCGAACGGGTCGGCGGCGGCTGGTGGCGGCATCTGCACATGGGGTTCGAGCAGGGCACGCACGGCGGATTCCGGTTGTGCGCCGGCAAAGCCGTCCACAGGCTGGCCATCCTTGAACAACACTACGGTCGGCAGGCTGCGAATACCGAAGCGGGCGACAATGTCTTGCTCGATGTCACAGTTGACCTTGGCCAGCAACAGCTCGCCCTGATAGCTCTCGGCGATGGTCTGCAGCATCGGCATCAGCACTTTGCAGGGCGCACACCATTCGGCCCAGAAATCCACCAGCACCGGTTTGTGGAAAGAGTTCTCGATCACCGACTGGTCGAAATCGGCAGTCGTGGCGTCGAAGATGTACGGCGTTTGCTGACTCATGGGAGATCTCGTAAAAGCGTGAATCTGCTCACTATAAGGGCTGGCGCAAAAGATCGCAGCCTTCGGCAGCTCCTACAGGGAAACACATTCCAATGTAGGAGCTGCCGAAGGC
>NZ_JBOIBY010000642.1:0-5728 GCF_050739655.1 Pseudomonas sp.
TGTGACGTCTGCAGAATCACTACGACCCGCATCGTTCCACGCAATGACCCGTGGCATCTGCGATGTGATTGCTGCAATCTGTGCACTAATGATCTGCACGCAACCCGTCTTGTTCGTTGGAAGGTCAGTGCTCACACTGGCGGCATCTATGTGAAGGCAGCTTCTGACTGAAGGGGAAATGACAATGGTATCTGCGATCCGGTTTAGCCAGTGCGGCAATCCTGAAGTACTGAACCTGGAGGCACTGAGCGAACAATCGCCAGGGCCAGGTGAGGTCTGGCTCAAGCAAGAAGCCATTGGTGTCAACTTCCTCGACGTCACCCAGCGCAAGGGCGCGGTGCCCATTGCATTGCCATCCGGGCTTGGACTGGAAGGCGCCGGGCGTGTCGCCGTTGTAGGTGCCGGTGTCAGCAATGTGCAAGTAGGGGATCGTGTCGCCTATGCCACCGGTCCCGTTGGTTCCTATGCTTGCGCCCGGCTTTATCCAGCGGAGCGCCTGGTCAGGATTCCGGATACGCTCTCGTTCGATGATGCCGCAGCCGTCATGTTCAAGGGCATCACTGCGCAGTACCTTTTGAAAACCACCTATCCCGTAGGGCAGGGCACGACCATTCTCCTCTACGGTGTGGCTGGAGGGCTGGGGGAGATCATGGTGCCGTGGGCCAAACACCTGGGTGCCACCGTGATTGGCGTGGTTTCAAAACAGGCCAGTGTCGAAAAGGCCAGAGCGTCGGGCTGCGATGAAGTCCTGGTGTTTGATGCTGACAGCCTGGCATCGGATGTCGCACGTATCACTGGCGGGAAAAAGGTCGACGTCGTCTATGACCCGATAGGGCGTGTTTCTTTCCAGGCATCCATGGACAGCTTGCGACCCCGTGGCCTGATGGTATCGTTCGGCGCTTCATCCGGTGCGCCGTCCGCCGTGGAGCTGTCGACACTCAATGCCAAAGGCTCGCTGTTCCTGACACGCCCTTCGTTGGCAGCCCATACGGCGAGTGTCGCTGAGTACCAGGAGCGTGCACAGGATGTTTTGGCCGCGATAAGCGCGGGTATCATCAAGCCCCGGATCCGGGCCAGCTACTCGCTGGCCGATGCAGCATTGGCACATGCCGATCTGGAGTCGGGGCGTTCTTCGGGGGCGATCATTCTAAAACCATGAATCCTGATGTTCTGAATAATCAGCACAGTGACGAAATCGCTGCGTTTCTGGCCGTGGCCTCGCAAGGCTCATTTGTCGGTGCCGGCCGGCTATTGCAGCGACACCCAACCGTCGTCTCAAAGCGGCTCGCGGCAATGGAAAAGCGCCTTGGCGTTCGGCTCGTGGAGCGCTCGACCCGACAGGTGCGAATCACTGAAGTCGGTGCCAGGCTGGAACAGCGTCTTCGCTCAGCCATTGGGTTGATGGATGAAGCACAGCAGCAAGCGGCCGAAGGTGCCAGCGAAATTCGCGGTACTTTGCGACTTGCACTGCCCGCAGCCATGGGACGGCTTTGGCTTGGCCCGATGCTGCCGGAGTTTCTTGCGGCTTATCCGCAGGTCTCGATCCTTGCCGATTATAGCGAGCGCCTGGTCGACATCATTGATGAAGGTTTTGACGCTGCCATCCGGATTGGAGAACTGGAAGACAACCGGTTGATCGCCCGGAAGCTGAGCGACCATCGCCGGATTCTGTGCGCCTCGCCTGCCTACATCAAAAAGCACGGCATGCCCGAAACTCCGCAGGATTTGATCAAGCACAATTGCCTTCGCTTCAGCGGTCTTGCGTCTTTTCCCCAGTGGAGACTCCATCGCGGCAACGAACTTCAAGCGGTTTCCCCTAAAGGAAACCTGACCGCCAATGACAGCGAATCACTACTTGCCGCGGCCCGCGCCGATGCGGGAATCCTGGGGGCAGGTGACTGGTTGATGAGTCGTGATATTGCTGCCGGGAAACTGCTGCATGTGCTTCCTGACTGGCAATTGGATACCGCAGGTGGGGTCTATCTGGTCAGGCCATCGGCCAAATTTCCTGGTGCCGTGGTTGTCGCGTTCAAACAATGGATCGAGTCAAAGTTTATCCCTTCGCCTCCGTGGGCCATTTGACCGCAGGCTGTGTGGTTTGGGTATAGCGCCACCGCCTATGGATGGCACCGGTCAGTACGCTTGAGCAAGGCACCGAAGATGCGCTGTCCGAACAAGCCGATGCCAAGGCCTGAGACAATGAGAGCGACGGCGATGATTTTGTTGGCCGACAGGTTTTCATTGAAAATCATCACTGAACCGAGCAACCCGAAGACCGGCACCAGTAACGATAATGGCGCGACTGTCGACACTGGATAACGTTTCAGAAGTGAATTCCATACCCAGTAGCCCAGCAGTGTATTGGGGTACACCTGGAACAGGATCGACAGGACGGCGCGGTAGTCGAGTTGATCCAGTAAGGCGCTGTAACCCGTCGAGCCGTTGACCGCGTAATCAAGCGCGAAAAGAGGGATGGGCGAAAACGCGCTCGACCACACCAGGAAGGCGAAGACTTGCGTGGTCCTG
Source organism: Pseudomonas sp. (assembly GCF_050739655.1). Lineage (GTDB taxonomy): Bacteria > Pseudomonadota > Gammaproteobacteria > Pseudomonadales > Pseudomonadaceae > Aquipseudomonas. Next base: position 2,527 of record NZ_JBOIBY010000642.1, read on the forward strand.
GCTTTCTTGATGATCACGTTGGCTGCACTCCAGGCAACCGCTCCCAGTAGCACCAGGCTCAGGCCGGCCATGGTGACTGTCCCGTCAACGATGGAGATGATGCTCATCAAGCCGCACAACGCGAGAGCCATGCCCGCATACTGAAATCGGGAAATCGCTTCCTTGAATATCCATGAGCCGAGCAGGATGGTGAAAAACGCGCTGAACTGAAGCACCAGCGACGCGATGCCTGCCGACAGACCAGACTTGATGCCAAGATTGACGACGCCCCAAAGTCCGATACCGAAGACCAGGCCGTAACCGATGATGTAACGCCACTGCACATCAGGTCTTGGAATGAAAAAGATCGCGGGGAGTGCGCAAAGCGTGAAGCGAATGCCAGCAAGCATCAGCGGGTCAACGGTGGTGAGGCCCAGTTTGATAACCGAGAAATTCACTCCCCATATGGCAGTGATCGAGATGGCGAGCAGCAGGTGCCTGACTTTCATGTTGATCTTCCTTTATTGGCCGTTGAGCAATAACGCGTGAGAAACCACAGAACCAGGGCACTGACGCTGATCGAGGCGCCCAGCAGGCTGACTGCCATCCAGCCCCATAGCGCATACACCTGGGTCGCGGCTGCGGCGCCCAGTGCGCTGCCAACCGAGTAGAAGCACATATAGGCGCCGACCATGCGACTTTGGGCATCAGGTCGTGCCGCGAAAATGATGCTCTGGTTGGTGACGTGTACTGCCTGTACCGCGAAGTCGAGCAACACTACGCCGCAGACCAGCGCGACCAGGGATGTCTCGGCAAACGTGATGGGCAGCCAGGACAACGTCAGGAGCCCCAGCGAAATACCGGTCACCCGTTGCCCCAAGCCTTGATCGGCCCAGCGACCGGCTCTTCTGGCAGCTAGCGCGCCGGCTACGCCAGCCAGGCCAAACAGGCCGATGGCCGTGTGTGAAAGCGACAGCGGCGGGGCGCTCAATGGCAGAACCATGGATGTCCATAGCACGGAGAAAGCGGCAAAGATCAGCAGGGCCAGCAGGCCCCTGACGCGCAGCGTGCGCTCGGTGATGAATAGTTTGAAGAGCGAACCCACGAGCACCGGATAGGTGTCTTGATGCCTTGGCGACGCTGTGACAGGAACCGCTCTCCACAACACTGCCGCGAGGGTCAGCATCATTGCCGAGGACACAAAGTAAACGGCGCGCCAGCCCGCGATGTCCGCAATCAGGCCAGAGGTAAACCGCGCCAATAGAATGCCCAGGACAATGCCACTGGTTACCGTCCCCACGGCTTGCCCGCGTTGTGATGGCGTTGCCAGCACCGCGGCGTATGCCACAAGCACCTGAACGACCACTGCCAGCAAGCCCATCACGATCATGGCCCCCAGCAGTGCCAGCCATTGCTGTGATGCGCCGACTGCCGCCAGCGCAATGGCAGACAGCAGTACTTGAGTCAGGACCAGTCGCTTGCGGTTGACCAGATCGCCGAGAGGGACGATGAACAGCAACCCCAGCGCGTATCCAGCCTGAGTCGCAGTCACTACGACTCCGATCGTTGATGAGGCCACACCCAGACTCTGAGCCATTGAGTCGAGTAATGGTTGTGCGAAATAAACGTTGGCTACTGCAAGCGCGCAGGTGAAAGAAAACAACAACGTGAGCGACGGAGAAAGTCCTGTAGATCGGTCAGTCCTGCCGCTTTTTTCAGTGTCCGCAGGCGGTAGTGCCGAAGGCTGGCTGGAGAAACGTTTGGTAGCTGAGTCGGCATCTGCTGTCATGTACGCCTCCATGGCGCTAAACTGGTTTCAATTCAAAACCTGATCGATTGTTGTCGGATCTTGTTTCAAATTGCAACCACATTGTGCCGGGCCGGTGGGCAGACTTGGCAAATCGATATTCTGGAAGGTCAAAAAGATGGTCGCAGACACTTCACCGCAAAGCAGCGAATGCCCGGTAGCAAGAACACTTGAGGCCATCGGTGATCGCTGGTCGCTCATGATCATCCGCGACGCCTTCGACGACATTCGCCGCTTCAGCGAATTTCAAAAGAGCCTGGGCGTAGCCAAGAATATTCTGGCATCGCGACTGAAAACCCTGGTTGAAGTCGGGGTATTCGATGTCAGACCGGCATCAGATGGCAGCGCCTATAAAGAGTACGTACTGACGGAAAAAGGACGGGAGATCTTTCCGGTTGTGGTCAGCTTGAGGCAGTGGGGCGAACGTTTCCTGTTCAAACCGGACGAGACGCGTTCTGTACTGCTGGATAACGAGTCCGGCCAGCCTCTGATGCCGCTTGATGTTCGTTCATCAAGCGGTCAGAAACTTGGACCCTCTGATTGCCACAGGGTGAGACTCGTTGACGGCGGGTCGTGAGGCGACAGCAGACTTGTTTCACACCTGAACGACCCTGGGGAATTAACGTCGGTATCCATATATGAACTTGAACCAGGATGAAAACTGCAATGGGTGCGCTGGAAGGAAAAGAATTTTTAGTAGGGGGTTGACCGCGTATTTTAATGCTGTAGTATTAGCCTCCCGCTGACGAGCAGTTTGCTGCTGGTCTGGCTTAAGTAGCTGATTTTATTAAGTAAAAACAGAAACTTTTAAGGTTGCTTTTTGAAAAAGGTGCTGTAGAATGCGCGCCTCGGTTGAGACGAAAGCTCTTAACCAACCGCTCTTTAACAACTGAATCAAGCAATTCGTGTGGGTGCTTGTGGAGTCAGACTGCTAGTCAACAGATTATCAGCATCACAAGTTACTCCGCGAGAAATCAAAGATGTAACCAACGATTGCTGAGCCAAGTTTAGGGTTTTCTCAAAACCCAAAGATGTTTGAACTGAAGAGTTTGATCATGGCTCAGATTGAACGCTGGCGGCAGGCCTAACACATGCAAGTCGAGCGGATGACAGGAGCTTGCTCCTGAATTCAGCGGCGGACGGGTGAGTAATGCCTAGGAATCTGCCTGGTAGTGGGGGACAACGTTTCGAAAGGAACGCTAATACCGCATACGTCCTACGGGAGAAAGCAGGGGACCTTCGGGCCTTGCGCTATCAGATGAGCCTAGGTCGGATTAGCTAGTTGGTGAGGTAATGGCTCACCAAGGCGACGATCCGTAACTGGTCTGAGAGGATGATCAGTCACACTGGAACTGAGACACGGTCCAGACTCCTACGGGAGGCAGCAGTGGGGAATATTGGACAATGGGCGAAAGC
>NZ_JBOIBY010000643.1:0-1480 GCF_050739655.1 Pseudomonas sp.
CGTACCTGGGCGTTGATCTTCTCGATGATCGACCCCTTGCGCTCGTTGAAGCGCACCTTGTTCTGTTCGAACAGGTTATTGCCTTTGGTGTCGATGGAAATGATCAGCGGGCCGAACTCGCGCACCCGGTTCACCCAAAGGGTTTCCGGCATGCCCAGATCTTGCCACTCGGCACGCTCGATTTCTTCCACCTTGGTGGCGGCCAACACCGCGCAACCGCCCGGGAATACCGCATGCACCGCCTTGTTTTCCAGGCAGCCAGCGGTTGTTTCCGGGCCCATGCCACCTTTACCGATGATCATTTTAACGCCAGTTTCTTCGATGAATTGGCGTTCAAATTTTTCCATGCGCATGCTGGTGGTTGGCCCGATCGACACCATCTCGAAGCTGCCATCATCTTTCTTACGAACAATAGGCCCAGCGTGAAAAATGGCCCCGCCCTTCAGATCCACGGGCAACTCGCGCTTAAGCTCAATCAGGCGACGGTGCGCCACGTCACGGCAGGTCACCAATTGACCGGTAAGGTAAACGACGTCACCGACATTGAGGCCTGCGAGATCTTCGTCCTTGATCGGGGTATTGAGGACTTTAATCACAGTACTACTCCTTCATGGGAGAGGATGTCGTAGGAAAGGTCGGCATTGATTCGGATCTTGCCGCGGCGATGCGCCCAGCAACCGGTGGACACGGCTACGCCAATGGTGGAAGGGTGGCGCGCGGATGACTCAATGTTCACCCCCATCACACTGCTGTTACCGGTCAGGCCCTGCGGGCCAATGCCGACTTCGTTTAAGCCCTCCTCGAGGAGCCTTTCCATCAACGCAGCACTTTCATTGGGGTGGCTCGAATCCACCGGGCGCAGGATCGCCAGTTTGGACAAACGCGCTGCGGTTTCCACAGAAGTGGATACCCCCACGCCAACCAACAATGGTGGGCAAGCGTTCACGCCGCGGGACGTAATCACATCGAAAACGAATTCGGTCACACCTTCATAGCCCTGGCCAGGCATCAACACCTTCGCCGAGCCTGGCAACGTGCAACCGCCACCGGCCATGTACACGTCGATCAATGCGTAGTCAGCGTCGGGGATGATTTGCCAGTCCAGCCACGGGATTTTTGAGCCCGTGTTGGTGCCGGTATTTTTCTCGACGAAAGTCTCCACCGCGTTGTGGCGCAGTGGACCCTTGATGGTCGCTTCCTTTGTTGCGTTTTCCAGGATGGTCTCCAGCTCGCCCAACAACGGAAACCGGGCACCCGCGCTGATGAAGTACTGAATCACCCCAGTGTCCTGGCAGCTGGGGCGGTCCAGCTTGTCGGCGTAGTCCTGGTTTTCGGCCATGGAGTCGTAGACGGCAATGGCCAGCGGATTGGTCTCCGCAGCGCGCAACTGGGCGGTCTTTTTCTTCACGTCGGTAGGCAGGCGCTTGCCGATATAGGCCGTAAACTTGGCCAACACGTCGGTCAACGTCTCAACTGCTGA
>NZ_JBOIBY010000644.1:0-8806 GCF_050739655.1 Pseudomonas sp.
GGGCGGCGCCGTGCCGCTGTGGGGCGGCGAAGTGGCCAAGCGGGTGAAGGACTTCAACCAGGGCGGCATGCTCTGGACCTTCAAGCTGCCCAAGGACCTCGTCGCCAAGCACTGATCCGAATCCGCCACATAACCCCTGTGGGAGCGAGCCTGCTCGCGATGGTCGTCAACGATGACGCGGGGATTCTGAATACCCGCGTCGCTCTCGGACTCATCGCGAGCAAGCTCGCTCCTACAGTGGTCAGGCGCTGTGTCCAGAGTCAGCGGCGGTCGGCTACGACGCCAATGAGCACCAGCACCACCAGCAACACCGGCGCCAGGCTGTAGTTGTTGAACTGGCTCAAGCCGCGCACGACCCATGGTGTGGCGTAGATCAGCGCCGCGCCGCTGCCGATCATGCACAGCAGGGACATCAGCGGCACGCGCAAGGCGCCGGCGATGCTGCCCAGGCGCTGCTCGACCCAGCCTTTGAAATCCGCACCAAACAACACCAGCAGACAACCCACCAGGGCCAGGGCGATTTCCGAGAGGTTGCTGCGGCTCCAGCGGGATACTGTGGCCAGCAGGTCGAGTATCAGATCCATTCGATTTCCTTATGTCAGAAATTTCTGCAGCAAGTCGTTGAGGAAGAGCTGTCCGCGCTCGGTGGCCGCCAGACGTGACGGTTCGACCTGTAACAGGCCGCTTTGTTCTGCGTCGCGGCGACCTTCGGCGAGGCTGTCCAGCGTCATACCCGTGCGTTCCGGGTACAGCCGCGATTCGACACCCTCGGTCAGACGCAGCGCGTTCATCAGGAATTCGAACGGCATCTCTTCATTGGTCAGTGCTTTCTCGCCGGCCTTGAAGCTTTTCGCCGGATTCAGATAATCCTTCGGCAGGCGGGTCTTCCAGGTGCGGATGATGCGCCCGTCCGGGTGACTGAGCTTGCCGTGGGCGCCGGCGCCAATGCCGATGAAGTCGCCAAAACTCCAGTAATTGAGGTTGTGTCGCGCCGGTCGACCGGGCAGGGCATAGGCCGAGACTTCGTATTGTGCGTAACCGTGTTCGGCCAGCAGCGCTTGTCCGGCTTCCTGAATGTCCCACAGCGTGTCGTCTTCCGGCAGCGTTGGCGGCTGGTTCCAGAACACTGTGTTCGGTTCCAGGGTCAGTTGATACCACGACAGGTGTGTCGGTTTCAGGGCGATGGCTGTGCGCAGGTCCGCCAAGGCATCGTCCAGGGACTGATTCGGCAAGCCATGCATCAAGTCCAGGTTGAAGTTATCGAAACCGGCCTGCCGCGCCATGCCGGCGGCGCGTACCGCTTCGTCACCGTTGTGAATCCGTCCCAGGGCCTCGAGCTTTTCTTGCTGAAAGCTCTGGATGCCGATCGACAGGCGATTGATCCCCAGTTTTCGGTACGCCACGAACTTGTCTTGCTCGAAGGTCCCCGGATTGGCTTCCAGGGTGATTTCGATGTCGCTGGCAAACGGGATGCGCTGTTCGACGCCCTTGAGCAAGCGACCCAGCGAATCAGCACTGAACAGGCTCGGCGTGCCGCCACCGAAGAAGATCGAGCTCAGCTCACGACCATGGACGGCGTGCAGGTCCTGATCGAGATCGGCCAGCAAGGCGTCGACGTACTCTTCTTCCGGCAGCACAGGGCTGGCGGTGTGGGAGTTGAAGTCGCAATAAGGGCATTTGCGCACGCACCACGGGATGTGGATGTACAACGCCAGGGGCGGCAGCACAGGCAAGGCCGCCCGAGGAGATTGCGCGCCACCGAAGATCAGCGGCGACGCGGATGATTCAGAAGTCATTTCAATCCCAGACGCTGGCGCAGCAGATCCATTGCACGGGCGCGGTGGCTGATCTGGTTCTTGTCGCCGGGCTTGAGTTCGGCGCTGGAGCAATCGCGCTCCGGCACCCAGAACAGCGGGTCGTAGCCGAAGCCGTGTTCGCCGCTGGCCTGGGTCAGGATGCGTCCGTGCCACAAACCTTCGCAGAGGATCGGCAACGGATCATCGGCGTGGCGCACCAGCGCCAGTACGCAGACGAACTGCGCGCTACGCTCGGCTTCAGGTACGTCTTTCAACACGTCGAGCAGCTTGGCGTTGTTCGCCGCATCGCCCTGGCCGTCGGCATAACGCGCCGAGTAGATACCTGGCGCTCCGCCGAGGAAATCCACCGCCAGCCCGGAATCGTCGGCCAGCGCCGGCAGGCCGGAAATGCGCGCGGCATTGCGGGCCTTGAGGATGGCGTTCTCGACGAACGACAGACCCGTTTCTTCAGGCTCGACGCTGCTGAACTCGCCGATCGAGCGCAGGTGCACCGACTCGCCGAGCATGGCCTGGAGTTCCTTGAGTTTGCCGGCGTTATGGCTGGCCAATACGAGTTGCGTGAAGTTGATCATTGGCCGGGGAATAGCTCTTGGTTGAAATTGATGGTGTTGATTTTGTCACCGGTCTGCACCTTGATCTCGAAGGTGCGGGTCTCCTGCTGCGGAACCGGGTATTGGGCGATGTAGTAAATCGCGCCCTGTTCGGTGATCTGCTTGAAGTTCAGAGGAACGCTTTGGCTGGTCAGGTCTTTGACCGTACCGCTGACCTGGGCCATTTGCGGCGTGCCATCCTTGAGCACCGAAACGTTGATCACGCCCTGATTCTTGCTTCGGGTAAGCTCGGTGGCTTTGGCGATGTCTGGCGTCAGGTACGTGGAGTTGAAGGTGTTGTAATGCACCGTCACGTCGCCAAAGGTTTCCTGGCGCTCGCCCTTGATGACGTCGGCGGCCATGGCCGTAACGCTCAGGCAAGCAGTGAGTAGAAACAGCGCTAGACGACCCATGATCTTTCTCCTCGCTTTGTGGTGAATCAGACCGCGACCTTGTGGTCGGTAAGCCCCGGACTGCTGAGGCGGTAGATACCGATCTCACCTAACAGATTAGGCCATAGCTTACTGGCCCACCCGTGTCGATGCTGTTGATCCACGGCAAGCCGATCAATGACCTTGGCTTCACGTTCGCGGCACAAGGCCTCAAAGTCCGCGAAGGTGCAGAAGTGAATGTTCGGCGTGTTGTACCAGGTGTAGGGCAGGAACTCGGAAACCGGCATCCGCCCCTTGCTTGCCAGGTACCAGCGGCAGCGCCAGTGACCGAAGTTCGGGAAGGTGATGATGCACTGGCGCCCGACGCGGAGCATCTCTTCGAGGATTTTGTCCGGGTAGTGCACGGCTTGCAGGGCCTGGGTCATGACCACGATGTCGAAGCTGTTGCTGGCAAAATTGCCCAGGCCCTTGTCCAGGTCCTGCTCGATGACGTTGATGCCCTTGGCCATGCATTCGGCGATGTTGTCCGCATCGTTTTCCAGGCCGTAGCCGGTGACCTGCTTGTTGTCGCGCAGCCAGGTCAGCAATTCGCCGTCGCCGCAACCAAGGTCGAGCACGCGGCTACCGGCGGGGATCCATTCCTGGATGATGTCCAGATCAGCTCTCATGGCTTTCTCACAACGTAATTCGGTTCATGTAGTGGCTGAACGCCTGCAAGTAGCGCGGGATAGGAATCAGGAAGGCGTCGTGGCCTTGCGGTGCGTCGATTTCCAGGTAGCAGACGTCCTTGCGCGCGGCCATCAATGCGTCCACCAGTTCCCGCGAGCGGGCAGGGGAGAAACGCCAGTCGGTGGTGAACGACATTACGCAGAACTTGGCCTTGGCATTTTCGAAGGTTTTCGCCAGGTTATCGTCGAAGTTCGCTGCCGGGTCGAAGTAGTCCAGGGCCTTGGTCATCAGCAGGTAAGTGTTGGCATCGAAACGCCCGGAAAACTCTTCGCCCTGATAACGCAGGTAGCTTTCGACCTGGAACTCGACACTGTGGAAGTCGTAGTTGAGCTTCTCGCTCTTGAGGCCGCGGCCGAATTTCTCGCCCATGGAGTCGTCGGACAGGTACGTGATGTGCCCCACCATCCGCGCCAGCATCAGCCCGCGCTTGGGGATCACGCTGTGTTCCTGGAACGAACCGCCGTGGAATTCCGGGTCGGTAAGAATTGCCTGACGGGCCACTTCGTTGAAGGCGATGTTCTGCGCCGACAGCTTGGGGGCTGAGGCGATAGCCAGGCAATGGCGAATACGATCCGGGTAAGTGATGCTCCATTGCATCGCCTGCATGCCGCCAAGGCTGCCGCCGATCACTGCCGCGAATTGGTTGATGCCCAGGCGATCTGCCAGGCGCGCCTGACTGTGCACCCAGTCTTCCACGGTCAGCACCGGGAAGTCGGCGCCGAACGGCTTGCCGGTTTCCGGATTGATGCTGCTTGGGCCGGTGGAACCGTTGCAACCGCCGAGGTTATTGAGGCTGACCACGAAGAACTTATTGGTGTCGATCGGCTTGCCGGGACCGATGCAGCTGTCCCACCAACCGGGTTTGCGGTCATCGGCGCTGTGAAAGCCGGCAGCATGGTGGTGACCGGACAAGGCATGGCAGATCAGCACGGCGTTGCTCGCCGTGGCGTTCAGCGTGCCGTAGGTTTCGTAGATCAGGTCATAGGCCGCCAGCGAACGACCACAGGCCAACGCCAGGGGTTCGCTGAAGTGCGCCGTTTGCGGCGTCACAAGACCAACAGAATCGTGGGGAAAGGCAGCTGGCATCGACCCTGCTCTCGTTGAAATGAGGCGTAAGTCTAAAGACCGCTGGGGTTAGCGGCAAGCAAAGGCCGGGCCTGATTTTCTTCAGTTAGACCCAGGCGCTACATTCGCGAGCAGGCTCGCTCCCACATTGGAATTCATACCCTTGTGGGAGCGAGCCTGCTCGCGATGAACGATAACGCGGTCAGCCTGCCAGCGGGTCAGATCAGCACCCGCAGGATTTCCGGCATCATCGTCATGGCGGCGAGGTTGTTGATCACAAGCATGTCGATCAACTTGAGCGCCAGGAAGGCAAAGATTGGCGAAAGATCGAGCCCACCAAGGTTCGGCAGGAACTTGCGGAACGGCGCCAGGGCCGGTTCGCAGATGTCACTCACCAACTCGGCGCCCGGGTTGCGGCTGCCTGGTGCGACCCACGACAGGATCACGCTGATGATCAGGGCGAAGAAGAAAATCTTCAGGAACAGTGCGGTCACGCCGATGATCGACCAGATCAGCAATTGCAGTGGATTGCCGGTAGTGCCATAGGTCAGCAGCAGGGTCAGGGCCATCAACGCCAGTTGCACGAGGATCGCCAATACCAGCGAGGACATGTCGAGGCCGAACATGCTCGGAATGATTCGGCGCAGTGGCTTGAGCAGCGGCTGGGTGGCTTTCACGGCGAACTGGCAGAGCGGGTTGTAGAAGTTTGCCCGCACCAGTTGCAGCACGAAACGCATCAGCACGATCAGCAGGTACAGGCTGCCGAGGGTTTGCAGCACGTAAACCGCTGCGGTGTTCAATCCAATCATGAAAAGCTCCTTATTTGCCCAGTTGTTCGGCCATTTCGGCCGAGCGATGCGCGGCGGCGCCGAGTGCTTTTTCTACCAGGGCTTCGAAACCGTTGGCCTGGAATGACTTGATGGCGGCTTCTGTTGTGCCGGCAGGCGAAGTCACGCGGCGGCGCAGTTCAGCAGCGTCTACGTCACTGGAGACGGCCATGTGCGCAGCGCCCAAGGCAGTTTGCACCGTCAATTGCGCGGCGATGTCGGCAGGCAGGCCGAGTTTCACGCCAGCGGCGGTCATGGCCTCGATCAGCAGGAAAAAGTACGCAGGGCCGGAACCGGAAACCGCAGTGACGGCGTCCAGTTGTTGTTCCTCGTCCAGCCACAGGGCGATGCCGACCGCGGACAGCAACTCCTGGGCTTGCTGACGCTGATCGGCGCTCACTTGTGCGGTAGCGAACAAACCACTCACACCTTGGCGCAGCAGCGCCGGGGTGTTGGGCATGCAGCGCACGATCGGCTGGGCGCCGAGCCAGTTGTTCATGCTGGCGCAGGTGATACCGGCGGCAATCGACACCACCAACTGGGTGGATTTGAGGCTTGGTCGAATGGCTTCACAAACGGCTTTCATCGCCTGGGGTTTTACCGCCAGTACGATAACGTCTGCGCCATCAATGGCCTGGGCGTTGTCGGCAAAGGTTTCGATGCCATGTTCGGTACTCACGCGGGCACGGGTTTCTTCGCCCGGATCGCTGGCGCGGATCTGCGAGGCATCCAGACCTTTGGCCCGCAGGCCACCAATCAGACTGGCCGCCATGTTGCCGGCACCGATAAAGGCAATACGCGTCTTGCTCATGTCAGGTCCTTATTCACAAGTGTGTCAGCCATGGCTCATGGTTGACCGTAGTCTCTGGCGCCAAACAGTGCCGTACCGATACGGACCCAGGTGGCGCCTTGGGCGATGGCCAACTCAAGGTCGTGGCTCATGCCCATGGAAAGTGTGTCGAGTGGCAGATTAAGGCTGGCTTGCAGGCTTTTTACGGCAGCAAAAGCGGCGTCCTGGGCGGCACGATCGTCAGTTGGCTCGGGAATCGCCATCAGCCCGCGCAACTTCAAGCGCGGCAGATTGCCGATGGCATTGGCCAGGGCCGGAAGGTCGGCCGGGGTGCAGCCGGATTTGCTGGCTTCACCGCTGACGTTGACCTGGATGCAGATATTCAGGGGCGGCAAATCGGCAGGGCGTTGCTCGGACAGGCGTTGTGCAATTTTCAGACGGTCCACGGAATGCACCCAGTCGAAATGCTCGGCGATAGCGCGAGTCTTGTTCGATTGAATGGGGCCGATGAAGTGCCAGATCAAGGGCAGGTCGGCCAGTTCCAGCTGTTTGCCCAGGGCTTCCTGCAGATAGTTCTCACCAAAGTCGCGCAGGCCGGCGGCATAGGCTTCGCGCAGGGCTTGTGCGGGTTTGGTCTTGCTCACGGCCAGCAGCTGGACGCTATCTTCGGCACGGTTGGCGGCAAGTGTTGCGGCACGTATTCGCGAACTAACCAGTGAAATGTTGTCTGCTATGGTGGACATCATGAGGTGCCAGCGGTCTGAAGGTTCGCGGCATTCTACTGGAATTGAGGGGCGCTATGGATATCACCGAACTACTGGCCTTCAGTGCTAAACAAGGCGCATCTGACTTGCATCTGTCCGCTGGCCTGCCGCCTATGATCCGTGTCGATGGCGACGTGCGACGCATCAATTTACCGGCGCTGGACCACAAGGAAGTACAGGCGCTGATCTACGACATCATGAATGACACCCAGCGGGTGGACTTCGAAAAGCATCTGGAAACCGATTTTTCCTTCGACGTGCCGGGCGTGGCGCGCTTTCGGGTCAATGCGTTCAACCAGAGTCGCGGTGCCGGCGCGGTGTTTCGCACGATCCCGCCCAGGGTCCTGGGCATGGACGAGCTGGGTATGGGCGATGTGTTTCGCAAAATGACCGACGCGCCCCGCGGCCTGGTACTGGTGACCGGCCCTACCGGTTCCGGCAAGTCGACCACGCTCGCGGCGATGATCGACTACCTGAACAGCCATCGTCATCACCACATCCTGACTATCGAAGACCCCATCGAGTTTGTTCACGAGTCGCGCAAATGCCTGATCAACCAGCGTGAAGTCCATCGCGATACCCGCAGCTTCGCCACGGCACTGCGTTCGGCGTTGCGTGAAGATCCGGATGTGATTCTGGTGGGGGAGATGCGCGACCTGGAGACCATTCGCCTGGCGCTGACCGCCGCTGAAACCGGCCACTTGGTGTTCGGCACGCTGCACACCACATCAGCGGCGAAAACCATCGACCGAATTGTCGACGTGTTTCCGGGGGACGAGAAGTCGATGGTGCGTTCGATGTTGTCAGAGTCGCTGCTGGCGGTGGTGTCGCAGACATTGGTCAAGAAAATCGGCGGCGGGCGCGTGGCGGCACACGAGATCATGCTGGGGACGTCGGCCATTCGTAACCTGATTCGCGAAGACAAGGTCGCGCAGATGTATTCATCGATTCAGGCAGGCAGATCGCTGGGGATGCAAACGCTGGATATGGGCTTGAGGGATTTGGTGACCAAGGGGCTGGTCAGTCATGAGCATGCGCGGGAGAAGGCGCGGTCGCCGGATGGCTTTTGAGCGGGAGATTTCTAGAGTTTGCGATCGTTCCCACGCTCTGCGTGGGAATGCCTCAACGGACGCTCCGCGTTCGGCTCTGGAAGGGACGCGGAGCGTCCCGGGCTGCATTCCCACGCAGAGCGTGGGGACGATCACCTCAGCGCTGAACAACCTGCATCGATTTCTGGTCTTTCGGCAGAACCCGCTTGGCAACCACGTAGTGGTTTTCCCAGTACGGTTTCTTCAAGGTGTCGATGGTTACCGACTTGCCACGGCGTGGTGCGTGGATGAAACGGTCATTGCCCAGGTAGATGGCAACGTGATTGACTCGACGGCTCTTGATGTTGAAGAAAATCAGGTCGCCGGGCTTGAGGTCCTTGCGATCGACTTTCTCACCGTGACCGCTGGCCATGGCATTGGACGTGCGTGGCAGGTCAAAGGTGGCGTCGTTGAACGCGTATTTCACCAGGCCGCTGCAATCGAAACCTTTGCTCGGGCTGCTGCCGCCCCAACGGTAAGGTGTACCGAGGACGTTAACAGCGCGGCTCAGCACGTTGCTGCTTTCCTTGCTCGCCATCGGCGGAACCAGGCTGCTTTTGCTGGTCAGCTGTGGCGCTTGCTTGAGCGATTTTTTGCTTTTGCTCGAAGGAGCGGAAGCATGGGATTTTGGGGTGTAACCATTAACGTTCGGAAGACGTTGCTCACGATTGGTGGCGTGGGCGGCCAGTGGCAATAATAGGCAAATGGTTAGCCATGTCTTGAAAAATGGACGCATTAGGCAGG
>NZ_JBOIBY010000645.1:0-1522 GCF_050739655.1 Pseudomonas sp.
GGAATCGCCCAGCAAAGACTGCTTGGTAATCGGCAACTCCTGCAATTCAGGCGAATCCACAGAAGTTGTATCAAGAAGGGAGCGTAGTCTACCGGAAAGCCCCTTTCAGCTCAAACCTTGATCTTCGCTTGGCAGCTGCCAATGCAAATTCCAATTTCCCAGCGCACCGCCATCGAGCCCCTGAAGGTTCGACACCGCCAGTAATTGCTCGCCTTTGAACAGCAGCGGCAATCTGCCGCGCACGAACTGCGGCACACCACGTTCGTTAAGCAATCGCTTCAGATCGCGATGACCACGGCTCGGCAAATCCATGACCTCACCTCCTTCACGATAGCGGATCTGCAAGGGGCCATCAGGGATTTGCCCGGTCAGCGTGAGCACTCCGTTGCCGGGTAAAGCCAGAGGCAAGGCAGGATCAGGCCAATCTCCCACGCCGGGTAATGGGCTCAACCAGCCAGCGGACAACCACCAGACTCGCCCTGCCGCTCGATGCAACTCGCCATCCGCCAGTCGCCACACCGGTCGGGCATCACCGGTGGCATCACGCAAATCGTCCCAACCCGACCAATGGTCGCTGTCCGGCAATCGCGTCAGCGGTTCAAGCCAGTGACTGAGCGCGTTGCGCTGCCGTGCTAACGAGAGCGCTTGCAGCGCCGCCAGCTCCAGCGACGGTAAGCCAAGCCAGTCAAAATCACCTGGCGTGCTGGCCTGGCTCAAATCGATTTTCGCAAGATCATCGAGCAGCACTTGCGCTTCGCCCAAGTGCGCGGCGCTGCGCGCCATGGTCGCCATCGCTTGAGGCCAACGCGCAGTCAATACCGGGAACACCTGATGACGCAGGTAGTTACGCGAAAATTGCCGATCCTGATTGGAGGGGTCCTCGATCCAGCTCAACTGATGCTCGGTGGCGTAGCCCTCCAGCTCGGCTCGGGTGACATCGAGTAATGGCCGCAATAGCTGGCCCCGACCCAACAAGCGTTGGCGCGGCATGCCGGACAACCCTCGCACTCCGGCGCCACGCAACAGGCGAAACAGCAAGGTTTCGGCCTGATCGTCGCGGTGCTGGGCGGTCAGCAGCAGCTCATTGGCCTCAATGGCTTCGATGAACGCGCCATACCGTGCATCGCGTGCCGCACGCTCAAGACTTGCACCGGGTTGCACTTGCACATGGACGACTTGAAGCGGCACTCCCAAAGACTCACAAATCAACTGACAATGTTCCGGCCACGCATCAGCCGCAGCCTGGAGGCCGTGATGTATGTGGATAGCGCTCAGCGCCGGCAGGGATTGTGTTTTTGCGAGGCTTGCGAGCAAGTGCAGCAAAACTGTGGAGTCGAGGCCGCCGGAAAAGGCTATGCGCCAGGTTTTGGCGTTGCGCCAAGGGGTGAGATTCAGCAGAAGCCGGGCAGCAAGATCAATCTTTGACTGGCTCATATCGATCCCTTTGCACAAATCAAATGTGGGAGCGGGCTTGCTCGCGAAGGCGGTGTGTCAGTCAACAATGATGTTGAATCTGATGCCC
>NZ_JBOIBY010000646.1:0-34595 GCF_050739655.1 Pseudomonas sp.
TGCCAGTCAGTTAAGCGATGAAGGTCAACTGTAGGAGCGAGCTTGCTCGCGAAAAACGTTAACGATAACGCGGAAATTCTGAATGAACGCGGCGTCCTGAAATTTTTAGCGAGCAAGCTCGCTCCTACAAATGCCTTAACTGACCGGCATTAAGGCTCGCCCGCGAAAACGTCAGCACATTCAACAAAGATGCCGACAGATCCACCGCTTTCGCGAGCAAGCTCTGCTCCTACAGGGAAGGGTTTTAGCCGTAGGAACCTATCAGTTCTGATAGTTCTCAATCGTGCGTTAAGCGAGTAGAACTTAGGGCCTGCCCCGCTTCCGTAGAGATTCCGGCATGAGACAAGCCAAACCTGTCATTCAAGACGACCGCAGCGAACGACGCACAGTCTTGCTGGCTGTGGACCTCAAAAACTCGGTTCTCGCGGAAATCGACGCGACCAACCCCAACCACATTGCGTACTCACCTTACGGCCATCAATCTTCACGGCGCGAGGTCATGACACGACTGGGGTTCAATGGAGAAATGCGCGAGGCGAAACCTGAATGGTATTTGTTGGGCAATGGCCACCGCGTTTACAACCCGCAGTTGATGCATTTTCATAGCCCGGACGGTTTGAGCCCGTTTGGTAAGGGTGGTTTTAATGCGTACATGTATTGCGAGGGGGAACCGGTGATGAATTCGGATCCTACGGGGCAATCGGTGTGGGCGCTTTCTCGTTTCGTGCAGTCATTGACGGGCAGAGTGGGCGACGTTGCTATTCGGATAGTCAGTAAAACTGCGAACACCGTCGGCAGCGGTGTCTCGCAGGTATTGGGGGCTACTCGGAGTGCAGCTCAAAGCGCGAAGAAGGTTTTCACTGACAATTTTCTATTTGATCCCGAGGTTATTAAAAAACTTGGACCGCCACCGCCAATAATTAAACAGTCACCTCCGCCTAATCACGTCTTCTACTCAAATCGATACCCAAATCTCCACTCCAGTCCGCATCTAGCCCGGCAACCAGACCCATCTGGAACAACACGGTCAACTTCACAACTTCGAAGTAATGGTGGTTCTGGAACTGCGGGCGTCAGTCACTTTTCTGCTAACACAGGCAAAACGAGCAGCCCCGTCACGCTCATTCGTAGTGGAAATTAAACACTGCCCCATTTAAGCGGTGAGCCAGACTCACCGCACCATCCCCCACCGCTTTACCGTCACCCGCTCCAGCGAATCAAACACCAGATTCTCCACCAACAACCCAATGAGAATCACCACCGCCAACCCGGCAAACACCTTATCGGTGTAAAGCTCGTTGCGATTCTGAAAGATGTACCACCCCAACCCGCCTTTACCGCTGGTAGCACCAAACACCAATTCAGCCGCGATCAGTGTGCGCCAGGCGAATGCCCAGCCGATTTTCAGCCCGGCGAGGATCGACGGCAGTGCCGCCGGGATCAGGATGAACAGCACGAAGCGCATGCCTTTGAGGCCATAGTTGCGGCCGGCCATGCGCAGGGTTTCTGAAACGCCGAGAAACCCGGCATAGGTATTGAGCGCCAAGGCCCACAGCACCGAATGCACCAGCACGAAAATCAGGCTGTTCTGTCCCAAGCCGAACCACAGCAGCGCCAACGGCAGCAGCGCAATGGCGGGTAGCGGGTTGAACATTGAGGTCAGCGTGCTGAGCAGGTCGCGACCGAATTGCGTGGACACCGCCAAGGTGGTCAGGGCAAACGCCAGGACAATGCCGATCAGGTAACCCTTGAGCAAAACCACCAGGGAAATCCAGACCTTGCCCAGCAACTCACCGCTGAGCAGGCCGCCGTACAACGCTTGAGAAGTTTGCACAAAACCGGGCAGCAGCAGGTCGTTGTTCTGATACCGGGATACGGCCTCCCACAGCACGGCGAGCAATATCAGGATCAGGCTTTTGCGCAGCCAGCCTTGTTGCCACAAGCGCTGGCCCAGCGGCAGTTCGCGTTCCAGCGGCACGCTGGTCAGTGGCTGCAAAACGGTTTCGAACTCTTCACGCGGGGATGATAAATGGCTCATCGGGCCCTCCTCTCAACTGGCTCAATAAGCAATGCGGATGTCGGTGAAATCCAGTACGCGTTCGGTTTCCGGTGACTGGCCTTCATCAAACAACAGCCTGTGAATACGCCGCGCCGACTCCTGAAACGCCACACCGCCGAGGCTGTGCAAACCGTATTGATGGCTGTGGACTTCCGCCCGCACTCGCCCCGGATGTGGTGACAGCAACAGGATGCGATTGCCCACCACCAATGCTTCTTCGATGGAGTGGGTGACGAACAACAGCGTGAAGCGCACTTCCTCCCAGAGCAGCAACAGTTCTTCCTGCATCTTGCGGCGGGTCAGCGCATCGAGCGCGGCGAAGGGTTCGTCCATCAGCAGGATTTTCGGCTGCATGGCCAGCGCCCGCGCAATCGCAACCCGCGCCTTCATGCCACCGGACAAGGTATGCGGATAGGCATCGGCAAACGCCGCCAGACCGACCTTCTCCAGGTACTGCAACGCTCGCTCTTCGGCTTCCTTGCGCTTGAGGGTTTTGGAGGCCAACAGTGGAAACATCACGTTCTGCTTGACGGTTTTCCAGGGCGGCAGCTGATCGAATTCCTGAAACACCACAATCCGGTCCGGCCCCGGCGCATCGACGCGCTGGCCTTGCAGACGGATTTCGCCCTCCACGGGCTGGATGAATCCAGCAGCGGCCTTGAGCAATGTCGACTTGCCACAACCGGAGGGGCCGAGCAGGACAAAACGGTCCGCGGGATCGACCTCGAAACTGACTTGATGGGTCGCCCGCACGACGCGCTGCGGCGTGCGGTATTCAAGGCTGACGTTATCGACCGACAGCAACGCCTGGGCGGCTTCGATCGGTTTGCTGACCGTGTGGCCTTGCAAAGGGGCGTTCATGTCGGTCAGCTCCCTTGCAGCGGCTTGGCGTCCTGGAAGAAGTAATCCTTCCACGAGTCTGGTTTATTTTTGATCGCGCCGACGCGGTATAGGAACTCGGCCAGCGGGTAGGTGTTTTTCGGCGTGACACTGAACTCGAACTGCGGGTTGTCGATGATTTTCAGCAATGCGGCGCGGTCGATTTTGGCCTTGGTGACGCGGATATAGGTGTCCGCTGCAGCGCCCTTGTCGTTCTGGGCAAAGGTGGCCGCTTCGGTGAGCGCATCGATAAAGGCTTTGTAGGTTTTCGGATTCTCGTTACGGAATTTTTCGGTGGCGAACAGCACGGTCGGCGAATTCGGTCCGAGCAGGTCATAGGTGTTGAGCACTACGTGGACGTTCGGGTTGGCCAGGGCCTGGTCCTGGAACGGTGGGTTGGAGAAATGCCCGGTCAGCTCGGTTCCACCGGCCACCAGCGCTGCCGTGGCATCGGGATGCGGCACGGCAATGGTGAACTTGTCGAGACGGTTGAATTCCTTGTCGCCCCACTGCTTGGCGGCGGCGTATTGCAGGAAGCGCGACTGTACGGAAACACCCACGGCCGGCACGGCGATACGGTCTTTTTCGGTGAAATCCGCGATGGTTTTTACCTTCGGATTATTGCTCACCAGGTAGTACGGGAAGTTACCGAGGGAAGCCACCGCCTTGACGTTCTGCTTGCCGTGGGTGCGATCCCAGATCGTCAGCAATGGACCGACGCCGGCACCGGCAATGTCGATGGAACCGGAGAGCAACGCATCGTTGACCGCCGCGCCGCCCGAGAGCTGGGTCCAGTCGGCCTTGATGTCGATGCCTTCCTGCTTGCCGTACTTCTCGATCAGGTTCTGATCGCGCACCACATTGAGCAGCAGATAAACGATGCCGAATTGTTCGGCGATACGGATTTCACCTTCGGCATGGGCCACGGTCGGCGCCACCAGGCTGCCGGCAATCAGGCTGAAACCCAGGCCAATGGCGGCGGCCAACGGTGCAAATGGAAGTCGTTTGGACATGATCAAATCTCCGACAGATCAGAAAGGCGCGTCGCCCTGAATGGTGGTGCGATACAGCTTGCGGCGCAGATGGCTTGGGCATCCGGCGGCGAGATGGATCAGCGAGCGGTTGTCCCAGAACACCAGGTCGTGGGGCTGCCATTGATGGCGGTAGATGTTTTGCGGCAACACGCTGTGGGCGTAGAGCTCGCTGAGCAGTTGTTGGCTCTCGTCTTGCGGCAGACCAACGATGCGGGTGGTGAAACCTTCGCTGACGAACAGCGCCCTGCGGCCGTTTTCCGGGTGCGTGCGCACAACGGGATGGATGACCTCGGCAACCTGGGCAAGCTGCTCCGGCGTCAGGGTCGGGCGCCAGTTGCCTTCGAATTTGGTTTCGCTGTAGCGCGCCGTATAGGAGTGCGCGGCCGAGCGACCTTCGACAGCGTTGCGTAGCGCCTGGGGCAGGTTGTCCCAGGCTTTGTGCATGTCGGCGAACAGTGTGTCGCCGCCCTCGGAAGGCAACTCCTGGGCATGCAGCATCGAGCCCAGGCTTGGCAGCTCTTTATAGGACAGATCGGAATGCCAGAACTTGCCGGCGTCACCCAGGCCGATGTTCTGGCCGTTTTCGACGATGTTGGAAACGATGAGGATTTCCGGATGCCCGACGAGCAGGAATTGCTTGAGCACATGGATCTGCAACACGCCAAAGCGGCGGCTGAAATCGACTTGCTGCGGGGGCGTAATGCGCTGGTCGCGGAACACCACCACGTGATGGTCCAGGTGCGCGCGGTGAATGCGGGCAAAGTCTTGGTCATTGACCGGGCGGGACAGATCCAGACCGATGATTTCGGCGCCTACTGCGCCGCTGAACGGGCGGATCTCAAAAAATTGTGGCGCGATGCTTGGCGATGCTGAAGCTGCAGACATAAATCACTCCCACGCACGGCACGCTCAAGGGCGCGCGCGTCGATCAGAAACTCACGGAGGTCCCGTGTTGGTTCGTGTCGTGCGGCGCGCCGATTGGTCGGCAGGTACGCAGGAGAGTGACTTTATAGATATAAGAATTGAAATTTAAATACCGTTAACGAATAACGATATGGCATTTGATGTGTGCCATCTTGAGGCCGCCATCGCTGGCAAGCCAGCTCCCACAGTGACTGCGGCGAACACAGATTTTGTTTTCCGCCCGGAACCCTGTGGGAGCTGGCTTGCCAGCGATGAGGCCCTCAACCGCGCCCGAGCATTACCGCTCGTGCAACGCTTCAGCCCGAGCCCGAATAATCGGCTTCAGCAGGTAGCTGAGCACGGTCTTCTTGCCCGTAATGATATCCACCGAAGCCACCATCCCCGGGATGATCAGCAGAGGCTTTTCATCCGTTCCCAGGTGACTGCGCTCGGTACGCAGCTTGATGACGTAGTAGGTGGTTTTCTTGTCTTCGTCGGTGATGGTGTCGGCACCGATCTGTTCGAGCTTGGCTTTGAGCCCGCCATAGATGGTGTAGTCATAGGCGGTGAATTTCACCGTCGCTTCCTGCCCCGGGTGCAGGAAGGCGATGTCTTGCGGGCGAATCTTGGCTTCCACCAGCAAGGTGTCGTCCAGCGGTACGATTTCCACCAGGTCGCTGCCCGGCTGGATCACACCGCCAATGGTATTGACCAGCAGCTTGTTGACGATGCCCCGTACAGGCGACGTCACCATCGTCCGGCTGACGCGATCTTCCAGTGCCTTACCCGTGGCCTGGGCCTTGTTCAGATCGGTGCGCGCTTCATTGAGCTGGGTCAGCGCTTCGCTGCGGAACTTGCCACGGGTCTCATCGATTTTGCGCGCCACTTCCTTGATCGCCGACTCGGCACGGGGGATCGCCAGGGTGGTGGCATCCAGTTGCCCACGGGTTTCAACCTCGGCGCGCTTGAGTCGCAAGACCTCCACGGGCGAGACGGCACCCTGCGCCACCAGCGGTTCGGACATGTTGATTTCCTGACGCTGCAACCCCAGGGCCGTGCGGTATTGGGCCTGTTTGGAGGTGAATTCGCGCAGTTCCTGCTGACGCTGGATCAACTGTTCCTGCAACCCACCGATCTCATCGTGCAGTTGCTGACGACGGCTGATGTACAGGGATTCTTCACTGGCGGCCTGCCCTGGCACAGCCTTCAACACGTCCACCGGGAAATTCAGCGGGCGGTCATCGACTTCCGCACTCAGGCGCTCTACCCGCAGCAGCATCGACAGCCGGTCGGCCTCGGTTTCTCCGACATTGGAGGCGAACCGCGTATCGTCCAGGCGAATCAGGGGCGCACCGGCCTCGACAATTTGCCCTTCACTGACGAACAGCTCGGCGACGATACCGCCCTCCAGGTTCTGGATTTTCTGGATCTTGGACGAAGGAATCGCCTTGCCGTCGCCCTTGGTGACTTCGTCAATGACCGCAAAATTGGCCCAGAGCATCAGGAACACGAAGAACCCGATGATGGCCCAGATCGTCAACCGCACCACACGCGGGGCATCTTCGATCAGGGCTTTATTGACTTCGGGAAGGGGCTGATCCTTCAGTGAAGCGGAACCCTTGAAATAACGGCGGATAGAGCCTTTGACCCCGGACTTAAGCAACACTGATCTGCCCCTTCTTCAATGCTTCCATCACCACGGCTTTCGGGCCATCGGCGAGTATCTGTCCACGGTCGATGACGATCAGGCGATCGACCAGCGACAACAATGAAGCACGGTGCGTGACCAGCACCACGGTCTTGCTTTCAATCACCGCAGCGAGGCGTTGCTTGAGGCGTTCTTCGCCGGTGTTATCCATGGCGCTGGTCGGTTCGTCGAGCAGCAGGATCGGCGGGTTGAGCAGCAGGGCGCGGGCCAGGGCAACGTTCTGGCGCTGGCCACCGGACAGATTCTGCCCACGCTCGCCGACCTGTAATTCATAGCCTTGCGGGTGCAAACGGGCGAACTCATGGACGCCGGCCAGTTCGGCGGCTTGCAGGACCATTTCGTCTTCCACGTAGCGAGCACCCGACACCAGGTTGTCACGCAGTGTCCCGGCCAGTAGCTGGATGTCCTGCGGCACGTAGCCGATGTTGTGGCGCAACTCGCTGACGTCGATCTGGCGGATGTCGACGCCGTCCACCAACAATGCGCCATCGTCCGGCTGGTAGAGGCCCACGACCAGCTTGGCCAGGGAGCTTTTGCCCGAGCCGCTGCGGCCGATGATGCCGATTTTCTCGCCGGGCTTGATGGTGAGGTTGATGTTCTTGAGCGCAGGGTTTTGCTGGCCCGGGTAGGTAAAGTTCAGCTGGCGACATTCGATGGCGCCTTGCAGCACCTTGCGGCTCAGGGGGCGCTCTTCGAAATTGCGCTCCTGGGGCAGCTCCATCATCTGATCGACCGACGTCATGGTGACGCGCGCCTGCTGGTAGCGGGTCAGCAGGCCGGACAACGAGGCCAGCGGGCTGAGCGCGCGACCGCTGAGCATGTAGCAGGCAATCAGGCCACCCATGCTCAGGTTGCCGGCAATGATCTGGTAAACGCCAAAGACGATCATGATCACCCCGGCCAGTTGCTGGATCAGCAAGGTGATGTTCATCGCCAGGCCAGACAGCATTTTCACCCGCAACTCAAGGCGACTGAGGGTGCCGATGGTCTGCTCCCACTGATACTGACGCTCGCTTTCGGCGTTATTGACCTTCACCGCATCAAGACCCGCCAGGGTTTCGATCAGGCTCGACTGGCGCTCGGCACCCAGGGCCATGGTGCGTTCCATGGTTGCCACCAGCGGTTTCTGCAAGGCGTAGCCGATCAGCAAGGCAATCGGGAAAGCCAGCACCGGAATCCAGACCAGATGGCCGCCGATAATAGCGATGACGATGAAGATCAGCAGCGTGAACGGCAGGTCGATCAGGCTGGTCAGGGTCAGGGAAGCAAGGAAATCGCGCAGGCTCTGAAATTCATGGATGTTCTGGGCAAAGCTGCCAACCCGGGCCGGGCGGTACTTCATGGCCATGCCGACGATACGTTCAAACAACGTCGCCGAGATGATCAGGTCGGTTTTCTTGCCGGCCAGGTCCAGACACAGACTGCGCAGGCTCTTGAGGATCAGGTCGAACAGGTAGGCGCCGGTGATGCCGATGGCCAATACCCAAAGGGTCGATTCGGCCTGGTTCGGCACCACGCGATCGTAGACGTTCATCACGAACAGCGGCGCGGCCATGGCGATGATGTTGATCAGGAAACTGGCGGCGATGGCATCGGCGTAGAGCCAGCGCGAGCGCATGAGGGTGTCGCGGAACCACGAGCGCGCGCGCGGGATCAGCGTGCCGTGGTTGACGTCGAATTTATGCTGGGGTTGAGCGAAGAACGCCTTGCCGCTGTAGTCGTCGTTCAGCAGCTCGCGACTGACAAGGCTTTCGCCGCCGTCGCTTTCACTGAGCAGCAACCGAGCCTGACCGTCGCCTTCCCAACCAAGCAACACCGCACTGCGACCTTCCTTGAGCAGCAACAGGGCTGGCATCGCAATCGCCGGAATCTGCTCCAGCTTGCGCACCAGCACCCGCCCTTGCAAACCAGCGCGAGCGGCTGCGCGCGGCAGCAACTCCACGCTCAGGCGCTGCTTGGGTAATGGCAGGCCCGTGGTCAGCATCGCCGCGCTGGCGGGCTTTTGATGCAGGGTGCAAAGAGCGAGCAGGCCATCCAGCAAAGGATCGTCATGCAACGCGCGTGGATCATGGATGAGCTGTACCCGATTGACTTCTGATTCCACGCTCGGCACTCTTGGCTAACAAATGAACGAAAAGGTCCTGCTCAATTCAAGCCGGGCAGTTGGACCTTCGGTTTCACGTCGTTCTGCACAACGGATGCCAACGGTGCGACCACTCCCTGGCTCTTGAGCAACTCGCCCATGGTCGCCTTGATTCGATATTGAGTAAATAACTGAATGTTTTTGATCTCCGCCAAACGGCGAGAGGCATTGAACAATTCGTTCTCACTGTCGAGCAAATCAAGCAGGGTCCGCTCGCCAAGGCTGAACTGACGCTGATAGGCGGTACGTACGGCGGTACTGTGATCGACGTACTGCTGGGCGATCGGCACCTGCGCGTTGGCATTGTTCAGGGCGTTCCAGGCCAGACCCAGTTCTTCATTCAATTGGCGCAGGGCGTTGTTACGGATATCCAGCGCCTGGTTCGACAGGTAGGCCTTGGACTCCAGATCGGCCTTGTTACTGCCGCCGGCATACAGGTTGAAGCGCATGCGCAGCATGGCCTGCCATTCGTTGTTGTGGCCGTTCTCACCATCAAGATTGTTGTCGGCGGTACGGCCCAGTTCCGCATCGAAACGTGGGTAAAACGTCGACTTGGCCGTGTCGTACTGCTTCTCGGCCGCGGCGATATCGGATTCGGCCGAACGCAGGATCGGGCTGTTTTCCACCATCTGCGCACGGGCTTCATTCAGATTCGCCGGCAGGAGCGCCATGAAGCTCGGCGGACGCTCCAGTTGATCGGGCATCTGACCCACAACGGAGAGGTAGTTGGTTTCGGCGTCGGCCAGGTTGGTCTGTTCGGTTATCAGGTTGTTACGCGCCTGGGCCATCCGCGCCTCGGCCTGGTCGAGGTCTGCGCCACTGCCGACGCCTCGCTGGGTGCGCAACTGGATCTGGTCGTAAGTACGTTGATGGTTCTTGAGGTTGTCCTCGGCCAGACGCACGAACTCACGGCGGGTCAAAACGTCAAGATAAACCTGGGCCACGGTCAACCCGGTACGCTCGGAGGTTCCCAGCAGTGAGTAAGCGCGGGAGTTGACGGTGGCTTGTTGACGGCCTACTTCGCTGGACGTGGCAAAACCATCAAACACCATTTGCGTCACGCGAAGACTCGACTCACCGCGGTTCAGGGTTTCCCAATGATTGTTGTTGCCAGCACCGCGCGTGGTGACGCTGTCGGTGCCTTCACGACCATAACCGCCCAGCAGGTCAACACGTGGCAGGTATCCCCCTTGCGCAGCCTTTAGCTGATAATCCGCCGCCAATCGACTGTTAACACCTGCCTGGATTTCCGGATGGACATCCAGCGCCTGTTGCATGGCTTGGGGTAAGGATTGTGCTTGAACGAAAGACGCGGCGAGGGCGAAGGGTATAGCCATGAACAGAGGCGGACGCATGGTAGGAATTTCCCGGAACTTCTTGTCTTGAATCACAGCGAAAGGACGCGCTATGGCGGAAGATGGCAGCGAAATGACCGTATGTCGGAATGTCCAAAAGCGGAACTGGATCACATAGGTCACCGCGTAAATATCAATGTGACATTACTGGGACGATTGTTTAGGATGGCTCTTAGAAGGTCAATAGTTTGGCATATAGTTAATAGCGAAAAATTCTAGCCAATTTATTGACGAACTAAAGCGTCAAATCTTGTGTACCCATTTTGAAATGTACGTCCAGACTGAATTGGCGCAGAGGCCATCAGGTCGATGGAAGTCAACTGAACGCGACACCCCGGAGAGTCTTGAATGAGCAGTGTTGTTGCCATCGTCAAAAGCATTGTTGGCCAGGTTTTCGTGGTGTCCCCTGAGGGCATCCGCCGCGTTCTCGTTGAAGGCGACAAACTGTCTGTCGGCGATCAGATCGATACTGGCCTCTCGGGTGCCGTGTCTCTGGAACTGGCCGATGGCCGCACCCTCGACCTGGGCCGTGACACCCAGTGGAGTGCTGACACCCCGGACTCCAGCACTGACTTGAAAGCAGCCACCGAGCAGGCCGCGCCATCGGTAGAAGAACTGCAGCAAGCCATCGCTGCCGGTGCTGACCCGACGAAAGACCTTGAAGCCACGGCCGCCGGCCCGGCTGCCGCAGGCTCCGGTGGCGGCGCCGCTGGCGGTGGTCACAGTTTCGTCATGCTCGACGCTACCGCTGGCCGCGTCGATCCGACCATCGGCTTCCCGACCGAGGGCATCAACTCGGCGGGTCAAAACGCCCAGGACATTCCTGGCGACCAGAACACCAACACACTCGTCCTGCGTGAGTCGACTCTCAGCCTCAGCGCTACGCCAACCATCACTGAAGCTGGCGGCATACTGGTTTACACAGCGACCCTGACCCAGGCGCCGCTGAGTGCCTTGACCATTACCTTGTCCAACGGCGCGGTCATCGTGATTCCCGCAGGTTCGACCACCGGCACCGTGAACGTGCCGATGGCGCCGAACGACAGTGTTTACAACGATCCGACCCAGATTGACGTGACCGTCACCGGAACCTCTGGCGGCAATGGCATCATCGTGACGCCACCGACCACCCCGGCCGTGACCCAGGTCACCGATACCATCGACACCACCACGGTCACCCTGACGGCCGGCAACAGCGTCACCGAAGGTGGCCAGATCACCTACACCGCGACCCTGACCAATGCGGCGCAAACGCCGGTCACCGTCACGCTGTCCAACGGTTCGACGATCACCATCGCCGCTGGCCAGACCAGCGGCAGTGTCAACGTGCCGACGGCGGTCAATGACGTCTATAACAACGGCAGCACCGTTTCCACGACCATTACCGGTACCAGCGGCGGCAACTTTGAAAACCTGGTGACCAACCCGACCCCGGCCCAGACCATCATTCGTGACTCGATCGACACGACAGGCTTGACCCTGACCGCAACTGGCAGCGTCGTCGAGGGTGGTCAAATCACCTATATCGCGACCCTGACCAACCCGGCGCAGACAGCGGTGACCGTCACCCTGTCCAACGGCTCGACCATTACTATTGAAGCCGGCAAGACCAGCGGTAGCGTCGATGTGCCGACAGCGGCCAACGATGTCTACAACAATGGCGGCACCATCAGCACCTCGATTACCGGGGCTACCGGCGGCAACTTCGAGAACCTGGTGCCGAGCACCGAGCCGGCCGTGACCACCGTCACCGACTCCGCCGACACCACCAACCTGACGCTCAGTGCGACGGGGACCGTGGCCGAGGGCGGTTCGATCGTCTACACCGCGACCCTGTCCAATCCGGCTGGCACGGCAGTGACCGTGACCCTGTCGAACAACGCCGTGATCACCATCGAGGCGGGCAAGACAACTGGCACAGTCACTGTTCCGGCGCCAACCGATGATGTGTACAAGGACGCCGGCAAAGTCGAAGTCACCATCAAGGATGCATCCGGTGGCAACTTCGAAAATCTGGTGCCAAGTACCGAGCCGGCCGTCACCCAGGTCAACGACACCAACAACACCTCCACCGTGACACTGACGGCGACCGATTCTGTGGCCGAAGGTGACACTGTCACCTACACCGCCACCGTCGGTGCCGAAGTGACCGGTTCGCCGGTGGTCGTGACCCTGGCCAATGGTCAGTCGATCACCATCGAAGTCGGCAAAACCTTTGGCACCGTGACCACCACCGCGCCGAACGATGTGTTGAATGGCCATGTTCCGCTGACCAACTCGATCACCGGCGTGAGCGGCGGTAATTACGAGGAACTGGTTGCCGACAAGACGCCGGTTTCGACCACCGTCACCGATACCGTCGACACTACCAATCTGACGCTCAGCGCGACTGAAACTGTGGCCGAGGGCGGCTCGATCATCTACACCGCCACCCTGAGCAATCCGGCCGGTACTGCGGTGACCGTGACGTTGAGCAACAACGCCGTGATTACGATTGCGGCTGGCGCAACTGTCGGTTCCGTGAGCGTCAAGGCGCCTGCCGATGACGTCTACAAGGACGCTGGCAAAGTCGAAGTCACCATTAAGGATGCTTCCGGCGGCAACTTCGAAAGCCTGGTGCCAAGCATCGATCCGGCCGTCACCAACGTCACCGATACCATCAACACCACCCTCGTCAAACTGACGGCAACCGGCGTCGTGGCCGAAGGTGGCACCGTCACCTACACCGCCACCGTAGGTGCTCCAGTGACCGGTGCTCCGGTGATCGTGACCCTGGCCAATGGTCAGTCGATCACCATCGAAGTCGGCAAAACCTCTGGCATCGTGACCACCACCGTGACGAACAACGCGTTGAATGGCCATGTTCCGCTGCTCAACTCGATCACCGACGTCAGCGGTGGCAACTACGAGAATCTGGTTGCCAACAAATTCCCGGTCTTGACCGTCGTAATGGACACCATCGACACCACCAACCTGACGCTCAGCGCGACCGAGACCGTGTCTGAAGGCGGTTCGATCACCTACACCGCGACCCTGACCAACGCCGCCGGCCTGCCTATGCTCGTGACGTTGAGCAACGGCGCCATGATCATCATCGGCGCCGGTAAAACCTTCGGCTCCGTGACCGTTCCAGCGCCAGCCGATGACGTTTACAAAGACGCCGGCACCGTTCAGGCCACGATCAAATCCGCTATCGGTGGCAACTTCGAACATCTGGTGACAAGCACCGAGCCGGCCGTCACCCAGGTCAACGACACCATCAACACCTCTACCGTGAAACTGACGGCGACCGATTCTGTGGCCGAAGGTGGCACCGTCACCTACACCGCAACCGTTGGTGCCAAAGTGACCGGCTCACCGGTGGTCGTGACTTTGGCCAATGGTGACTCGATCACCATCGAAGTCGGCAAAACCTTTGGCACCGTGACCACCACCGCGCCGAACGATGTGTTGAATGGCCATCTTCCGCTGACCAACTCGATCACCGGCGTCAGCGGCGGTAATTACGAGGAACTGGTGGCCGACAAGACGCCGGTTTCGACCACCATCACCGATACCGTCGACACCACCAATCTGACGCTCAGCGCGACCGAAACTGTGGCTGAGGGCGGCTCGATCATCTACACCGCCACCCTGAGCAATCCAGCTGGCACCGCGGTGACCGTGACTTTGAGCAACAACGCCGTGATTAATATTGCGGCTGGCGCAACTGTCGGTTCCGTGAGCGTCAAGGCGCCTGCCGATGACGTCTACAAGGACGCCGGCAAAGTCGAAGTCACCATCAAGGATGCTTCCGGCGGCAACTTCGAAAGCCTGGTGCCAAGCATCGATCCGGCCGTCACCAACGTCACCGACACCATCAACACCACCCTCGTCAAACTGACGGCAACCGGCGTCGTGGCCGAAGGTGGCACTGTCACCTACACCGCCACCGTAGGCGCTCCAGTGACCGGTGCACCGGTGGTCGTGACCCTGGCCAATGGTCAGTCGATCACCATCGAAGTCGGCAAAACCTTTGGCACCGTGACCACCACCGCGACAAACGACGCGTTGAATGGCCATGTTCCGCTGCTCAACTCGATCACCGGCGTCAGTGGCGGCAATTACGAGAATCTGGTTGCCAACAAGTTCCCGGTCTTGACCGTGGTAACGGACACCGTCGACACCACCAACCTGACGCTCAGCGCGACCGGGACCGTGGCGGAAGGTGGTTCGATCACCTACACCGCAACCCTGACCAATGCCGCCGGCCTCCCCATGCTCGTGACGTTGAGCAACGGCGCCATGATCATCATCGGCGCCGGTAAAACCTTCGGCTCCGTGACCGTTCCAGCCCCGGCCGACGACGTTTACAAAGACGCCGGCACCGTTCAGGCCACGATCAAATCCGCTATCGGTGGCAACTTCGAACACCTCGTGACAAGCAATGTGCCGGCCGTGACAAACGTCACCGACACCACCAACGACGTCGTGGCCAAACTGACGGTGGATAACTCCAGCGTTACCGAAGGCGGCCAGATCACCTACACGGTGACCCTGACTAACGCCAATGGCATGCCGGTCAACAACCACGGTGGCCTGACCTTTACCTTGACCGACCACACCGTGATCAGGATCGAGGCCAACCAAATCAGCGGCAGCACCACCGTGCAGGTGCCAAACAACCTGTACGTTGATCAGCCTGTGGTCATCGACAATCAACTGACCGGCGCCTCCGGCACCAACAACTATGAAAACCTGGTCCTCGGTTCAGACAAGACCAGCGTCACCATCAGCGACGAACCTAACGGTGACGCCAACAAGGTCACCGTCAGCATTGCTGCCAACGGTGATGTCACCGAAGGCCATGCTGCGACCTTCACCGTCACCATCAACCGTATCCTGGCCGATGACCTCACCGTCACCCTGAACAACGGCAAGACCGTGGTCATCAACGCCGGTGAAACCAGAGCGATCTACACCGGCGAGACCAACGCCGAAGACGTCTACAAAGACCCGTCCTCCGAGACTGTGCACATCACCGGGGCGGAAGTGGTCGGCAAGACCTTCGAAAACCTGGTGATCGACAACACTGCGGTCACGGTGAATACCTCCGACACTTCCAGCGAGGTCATCGCCACATTGACCGTGGATAAAACCACCGTCGCCGAAGGCGGCCCAGTCACCTACACCGTGACCCTGACCAACAAAGACGGGATCGCCATCGGAAACCACGAGGCGCTGACCTTCAAATTGACCGACGGCACCTTCGTCAACGTACCGGCCAACGCCATCAGCGGTTCCGCGATCGTGTTCGCCAAAGATGACGTGTACACCGGTGGCCAGCCGTCGCTGGTCAACAAACTGGTATCGGTGACGGGCGCCGAGAACTTCGAAAAACTGACCCTGAGCGACACCACATTGACCACCAGGGTCACCGACGAGCCTTTGCATCAAGGTGACCTGATCACTGTGAGCATCGAAGGCAACGGCGGCGTCTTCGAAAACGTCGGCGCCGCCTTCACCGTCAAGATCAATCAGGCGCTGAGCGACAATCTCAACGTAAGATTGAGCAATGGCGGCACGGTCACCATCGAGGCCGGCAAGACCCAGGCGATCTACACCGCGCCGATTCAAGGTGAGGATGTTTACAAAGACTCAAGCACCCTGAGCTTGACTGTCCGCTCTGCGACCGTTACCGGCAAGACCTTCGAAAACCTGGTGATCAGTACCACGCCGGGCACCGTAGCGATCACCGACACCACCAGCGAAGTCATCGCTAAGCTCTCCGTGGATAAAACCACCGTCACCGAAGGCGATCGGGTTACCTACACCGTGACCCTGACCAACAAAGACGGGATCGAAATCGGCAATCACCAGCCGCTGACTTTCAAGCTGACCGACGGCACCCTCATCTACGTGCCGGCGTACAGCACCAGCGGTTCCGCGATCGTGTTCACCAAGGACAACGTTTACCTCGGCGACCAGCCGTCGCTGGTGAACAAGCTGGAATCGGTGACGGGCGCCGGGAACTTCGAAAAACTGACCCTGAGCGACACCACGCTGACCACCACGATCACCGATGAGCCGGTGGGCATGCGCGACCCGACCACCGTTGGCATCAGTGGCGATTGGTTGGTGAGCGAAGGCCAGGCCGCCCACTACACCTTGAGCCTGAGCAACACGGCTCAGACCGACGTGACAGTCACCCTGAGATATAGCGGCACCGCGTCCAATGGCGTGGACTACTCCGGTGTAGTCACCGTCACGATCCCGGCCAACAGCAAAAGCGTCGGTTTCGATATCAACACCATCAATGACAAGCTGGTCGAAGGTACCGAGAACTTCAAGATCACCATCGACTCGGCCAGCGGCGGTAACTTCGAAAACCTGGTTATCGACTGGGCCAACAATGATGTCACCACGTACATCATCGACAACGACCATGCACCATTGGCCGCTGGCGGCGCCGTCACCGGTCTTGAAGATTCGACCATCACCCTGACCTGGAACGACTTCAAGGTCATCGACGTCGATAATGACAGCCCGCTGGGTATCACCATCAACCAGGTAGCGGGTGGTGGCACCCTGCTGTTCAACGGTGTGCAGGTCACTCTGGGCCAGACCATCAGCCAGGCGGATATAGCGCTGGGCAAACTGACCTTTGTGCCGGTCACCAACGAATCGGGTACTAACGGTTACGGCGGTTCGGGTATCGGCAACAAGTTGGCGGATTATGCGCAGATCAAGTTCACGCCTACCGACGGGTTCAACCAAGGTAATGAAGCGACCTTGAAAGTCGACATCACCCCGGTAGCTGATGCACCAACGCTGAACATCGCCGACAACAACGTAACTTCGACGGGCTTAATCAAGGAAGTCTGGACCGGCTTGGCCGGCCTGGGCACCAACGGCAGCGGCGCGCCAACCGACACGCTGAAATCGGTGATTGATGCCGCTGGCACTGCGAACTCCAAAGGCACAGTGACCAACGTGCAGTCCAATGGCGATATCGCCGCTGGCACCGCATCGAAAACCTCCGGCCTGATCTACCTTGAAGCCGGCAAGACCTACACGTTCAGCGGCACTGGTGATGACAGCCTGCTGGTGACCATTGGTGGCAAAAACGTCGCAGCCACAACGTGGGGCGCGGGTGCCAACTTGAACGGTACGTTCAAGCCGAGCACCAGTGGCTACTACACCCTCGACATTTACCACCACAACCAGGATGGCCCGGGCAACTATGACGTCAATCTGTCAGTAAACGGCAGTCCGGCAATCGACCTGAGCAGCGCTGGCGTGCCGCTGTACACCGGCGTAGCAGATCTGGCGGCTTCCGGCTTGACGGTTTCCGACCTGCACGGCAGCAATGGCGAAGGCTATTACGACGGCTACAAACTCAACGAAGGCGCGCAAGGGACCAGCGTTCATCTGTCCGCAATCACCACGGCGCTGACCGACACCGACGGCTCCGAACGCCTGAGCATAAAGATCAGCGGCGCACCGGTGGGATCGGTGCTCAGCGATGGCGCGGGACACCGCTTAGATATCACCGCGACCAGCGGCGAAGCCAACGTTACCGGTTGGAACCTCACCTCCCTGACCGTGACCCCGCCTGCGAACTACAACGGCCAATTCAACCTGACCGTCACCTCGACTTCCACCGAATCCCTTGGCGGCTCGGCGCAAAGTGTCGCGACGATCCCGGTCACCGTTTACCCGCCAGCCCCTATCAGCGAAGTGGTCGCAACCCTCACGGTGGATAAAACCACCGTGGCTGAAGGCGGTCAGATCACTTACACCGTGACCCTGTCCAACAAAGACGGCATCGCCATCAGCAGCCATGGCGACCTGTTCTTCAAGCTGTCCGACAACACCGTCATCAAAGTACCGGGCAACATGGCGTCTGGCTCGTCCACCATCACCGCCCCGGACGACATCCTGATGGGCGGGAAGCCGACCATCGTCAACCAAATCGAAACCGTCAGCGGTGCAGAAAATTACAAACAACTGACGCTGACACATGATCCGTTGAACACCACCGTTACTGACGAACCAGGTTCGGGCACCTTGATCGACAACCAGGGCGATAAGGTCGTCATCACCGTCCTCGGCAACGGCGCGGTGCTGGAAAACCAGGCGCCAAGCTTCACCATCAAGCTCGACAAGGCCCAGAGTGTTGCCCTGACCGTGAAGTTGAGCGATGGCCAGACCGTGACCTTCGCCGCGGGCGAAACGGAAAAGGTCCACACCCTGTTGCCTCAGGGCGAAGACGTCTACAAAGACAGCGGCACCGCGACGCTGGGCATCAGCGGTGCGACTTCCGGCGGCACTGCGTTGGAAAACCTGGTGGTCAGCAGCCCGGCGTCGGTGGCCATCAACGACACCCGCAACGACGTGGTAGCCAAACTGACGGTGGATAGCTCCAGCGTCACCGAAGGCGGCCAGATCACCTACACCGTGACCCTGACTAACGCCAATGGCCTGCCGGTCAACAACCACGGTGGCCTGACCTTTACCTTGACCGACCACACCGTGATCAGGATCGAGGCCAACCAAATCAGTGGCAGCACCGTGGTGACCACCCAGGACAACCACTACGTCAACCAGCCAGTGACGGTGGTTAATCAACTGACTGGCGTCACCGGCACAAACAACTACGAAAACCTGGTGCTGGATACCGGCACAACCACCGTCACCATCAACGACAACGACCACGCGCCAGTGGCCGCCGGCGGCGCTGTCACCGGTGTCGAAGACACGACAATTACCCTGAGCTGGAACGACTTCCACGTCACCGACGCCGATAACGACAGCCCGCTCGGCATCACCATCACCCAGGAAATTGGTGGTGGCGTCCTGCTGTTCAACGGCGTGCAGGTCACCGTCGGCCAGACCATCAGCCAGGCCGATATTGCCGCAGGCAAACTGACGTTCCGTCCCGCCCCCAACGAGTCGGGTGTGGACGCTTACGGCGGTTCGGGCATCGGCAACAAGGCCGCTGATTACGCGCAGATCAAGTTCACGCCTACCGATGGTTTCAACCAAGGCACTGAAGCGACGCTGAAAATCGACATCACGCCGGTGTCTGACAAGCCTACCCTCACGATCGACAGCAACGCCGTAACCTCGACGGGCTTGATCAAGGAAGTCTGGACTGGCCTGGCGGACCTGGGCACCAGCGGAAGCGGTGCACCCACCGACACGCTGAAATCGGTAATTGATGCCGCTGGCACACCAAACTCCAGCAGCACCGTGGGTAACGTGCAATCCAATGGTGATGTTGCCCAAGGCACCGCATCGAAAACCTCCGGCCTGATCTATCTCGAAGCCGGCAAGACCTACACCTTCAGCGGCACCGGCGATGACAGCCTGCTGGTGACCGTTGGTGGCAAAAACGTCGCAGCCACGACGTGGGGCGCGGGTGCCAACTTGAACGGCTCGTTCACTCCGAGCACCAGTGGCTACTACACGCTGGACATCTACCACCACAATCAGAACGGCCCGGGCAACTATGACGTCAACCTGTCGGTCAACGGCAGCCCGGCAATCGACCTGAGCAGCGCGGGCGTGCCGCTATACACCGGCGTCGCCGACCTTATCAAGGCCGGCTTGACGGTTTCCGACCTGCACGGCAGCAATGGCGAAGGCTACTACGATGGCGGCAAGCTCAATGAAGGCGCCGAAGACACCAGCATTCCTCTGTCCGCAATCAAGGCGGCACTGACCGACACCGATGGGTCCGAAAGCCTTAGCGTAAAAATCAGCGGCCTCCCGGCAGGCTCGGTACTCACCGATGGCACGCCGGGCCACACCTTCCCCGTGACCGGGACCTTAGGCGAAGTCGACGTCACAGGCTGGAACCTGTCCACGCTCAAGCTGACACCGCCGACGAACTTCAATGGCGACATCAACCTGACCATTACGGCCACCGCCCAAGACGGAAATGCCACACCCGTCAGCACTTCGGTGCCACTGGTGGTTCACGTCACCCCGGTCGATGACGCAAGCGTCCTGCTCGCGGACACCAATACCGTCGATGAAGACCACGTTGCAACCGGCAACGTGCTGGGCAATGACATCGATGTAGACAGCACCCTGAGTGTTGCGACATTCACCGTGCAAGGTGTCAACGGTTCCTTTACCGCGGGACAAGTCGCGACGATCGCCGGCGTAGGTACTGTGACGATCGCCACCAACGGCGAATACAGCTTTACCCCGGCCGCGAACTGGAATGGCAACGTTCCACAGATCAGCTACACCACCAACACCCACTCCACCAGCACGCTGGATATCACGGTCAAACCGGTCAACGATGCTCCGACCGTCAATTCCACCTCGGCAAGCGGCGATGAAGATCATTTGATCGCGGTGCAGCTCGGTGGAAATGACATTGACGGCAGCGTCCACCACTTCACCCTGACCACCCTGCCGGCCAATGGCATTTTTTACGCAGACGCCG
Source organism: Pseudomonas sp. (assembly GCF_050739655.1). Taxonomy (GTDB): domain Bacteria; phylum Pseudomonadota; class Gammaproteobacteria; order Pseudomonadales; family Pseudomonadaceae; genus Aquipseudomonas. The sequence continues at coordinate 20,523 of NZ_JBOIBY010000646.1, forward strand.
CCGCAACCATCGTACTGACCACCAGCAGCGTGATCTCCGCAACCGCCAACGGTGCAACGGTTTACTTCAAGCCCACCGGCGACTGGAGCGGCACCACCAGCTTCACCTACAACGCGACTGACAACGGGGGCATGCCTTCGGCGTCTTCGGCGACCGGCACCATCGTTGTCGCGCCAGTAACCGATACCCCGAGCCTGTCGCTGACCGGTGGAGGGATAGTCATCTCGACGGACCTCCAGGAAGTCGCGCTGAACAGCACCCATGGCGACGTTGATGTCAAAAAGCTGGGCAACGGCGCATGGCACACCGACAACAGCGGTGGCATGGTCGAAGTCGGCAAGGCCAGCACCTACGGTGTCGGCGGCGATAATCAGGTCATCGAACTGGAACGTAATTCCGGCGATACGAGCAACCTCTACACCACGATCGATGCCAAGGGCGGCACCACCTACAACGTGTCGTTCGACTATGCACCCCGTGCCGGCGTGAATGATTCGCTGATCAACGTGTACTGGGGCGGCAAGCTCATTGGCACCCTGAACACCTCAACCCCGGGCATGCAGCACTACAGCATCGACGTGCCGGTCACTGCCGATGGCGACCAGAAACTCGAGTTCCGCGCCGGGGACAGCAACAGCCTGGGCGGCCTGCTGGACAACATCAATGTCACTCAGGTGCTCAACTCGGGGCTTGAAGACAATGCGATCCTGCTGTCAACCATCCAGGCCCACACCAATGACGCCGATGGTTCGGAAACGCTCGCTATCACGCTGAACGGGTTGCCGGCAGGTTCCAAACTCTCCGATGGCATCCACACCTTCAATGCCGCCATTGGCTCGACGTCAGTGGATGTGACGGGCTGGAGTCTGTCCACGCTCAAGCTGACACCGCCGACGAACTTCAATGGCGACATCCCGCTGACCGTAACGGCCACCGCCAAAGATGGAAATGCCACAACAGCCAGCACCTCGCTGCCATTGGTGGTGCACGTTTCCCCAGTCGATGACCCGAGCGTGCTGACTGCGGACCTCAACATCGACACCCGCGAGGACAATAGTGCCACCGGTAACGTACTGACCAACGACCGCGATGTAGATAACGTCCTGAGCGTGTCCAAGTTCACCGTTGGTGGCACCGAGTACACCGCTGGGGTTACTGCCAACATAGCGAACGTCGGCAAGCTGACTCTCGGTGCCAACGGTGACTACAGCTTTACCCCTGCCGACAATTGGAGCGGCAAGGTTCCGACTGTGACCTACACCACCAACACCGGCTCAAGCACCACGTTGGACATTAGTGTGAACGCGGTCGCGGACGCACCGATCGTCTCCGCCACCACGACTCAGGTAGCCGAGAACGGCAGCATTGCGCTGGGCTTGACGGTAACGTCAGCGGACAAAGATGGCTCTGAAACCCAGACCATTACCAAGATCGGCGGCATCCCTGTCGGTGCGACGCTGACCGACGGCACGCACACCTTTACCGCCTCGACCGGTAACACCGCCGTCGACCTCAACGGGTGGGATGTGAGCAAGCTGAGCTACACCCCGGCACCGTACTCCACCACTGCCAACACGTTGACGATCACGGCAGTCTCGACCGAGAGCCAGGGTGATTCGGCCACCAATACGACGCAGATTCCGATCACGATTAATCCAGCGGTCTATAACTCAGTCACTGCCACCGCAGCAGGTGACAATGTCGTAGGCACTGGTGGTAACGACATTATCGTCGCCGACATCGGCGGCCTGACCGTGGTGCCTGGCACCAACTACAACATCGCGATCATGGTCGACAGTTCAGGCAGCATGAGTGCCTCGTCGATCAGCGCCGCCAAGGACTCACTGACGTCGGTGTTCAACACCCTCAAGCAGAACCTGGGTAGCAATTCAGGCACGGTGAAAATCTTCCTGGTGGACTTCGATACCCAAGTCAACAAGTCCGTATCGGTGGACCTCAAGGCTGAGAATGCACTGACTCTGTTGAAGGGGGTCCTTGATTCGATGTCGTCCGGTGGCGGCACCAACTACGAGGATGTATTCAAAACCACGGCCAACTGGTTCCAGAGTGCGGAAGCTGTGGCGAACACCGGGGCGAAGAACCTCACCTACTTCATTACCGACGGCAAGCCGACCTACTACCAGAGCAGCGAGCAGACCAATCCGGTCCTGTATGACAACAAGACACTCGATAGCTTGATCACAACCAGTAACTATCAGATTGGCAAGGCATTCACACTGGTCCTCGACAGCACTCACAAGATCACCATATCCGCCGCCGGCTATGCGACGCTCGATACCTTTACCTCATCGGGCAATGGAAAGGGCAACGGCAACGGCAACGGCAACGGCAACGGCAACAGCAACAGCAACAGCAACGGCAACGGCAACGGCAACGGCAATGGCAATGGCAATGGCAATGGCAATGGCGACGACGACGGTAGCTGGTCGTCCAAGGAGCTAGGCTATTTGCATGCCCAGGGCGACGGCACTTACGAGTTGTCGAGCCTAGCGGGGACCGGCAACAGCACCACCACGGACACCACCGACAACTCAGACAGCGCCTTCGCACTGCTGGGCAAACTGTCGAGCGTCGAAGCCATCGGTATCAACAGCGGTGTCAGCCTCAACGACCTGAAACCGTACGATACGGACCATAAGCCGCAAACCAATATCGATCCGAAAGATCTGGCCAACTCGATCATCGGTCACACTGAAGCGACCATGCCGGGTGACGACACTGTCAGCGGTGGCGACGGCAACGACATCCTGTTCGGCGACCTGGTGAGCTTTAACGGTATTACCGGCGAGGGTTACCAGGCGCTGCAAGCCTACGTTGCACAGCAAAGCGGCGTGGACGCGAGCAAAGTCACTGTCAGCAACGTGCACCAGTACATCACCGAGCACTACACGGCCTTCGATGTGTCCGGCGCCCATGATGGCAACGACACCCTGCTGGGTGACGCGGGCAATGACATCCTGTTCGGTTCGGGTGGCGACGACAAACTCTATGGCGGCACCGGCAATGACATTTTGCTCGGCGGTACCGGAAACGATTTGCTGGAAGGTGGCAAGGGTGACGACACGCTGATTGGCGGCCTGGGTGGCGACACGTTCGTCTGGAAGGCTGGCGACACCGGAACCGACGTGATCAAGGACTTCAATGCCGAACAGGGCGATCGCATCGACCTGCGAGATCTGTTGCAGGGCGAAACCGGCAGCACCATCGACAACTATCTGAAGATCAGCACGGTGGACGGCGTATCGTCCCTGCAAGTCAATTCCGCCGGTAAATTCAACAGCACCGATGCGGCAGCGGCCAAGGCGGACGTGACGATCAAACTGGAAGGTAACAACTGGTCCAGCGCCAACCTGCACAACCTGATTGCCGGCAGCGATCCGACCATCAAGATCGACCACAACAACAGCTGATGCTGCATAAGCGGCCGTCAAAACCGGGCGGCCGTCACGTTTGCGACAATCACACCGGTGACGATTTCGTCACCGGGCCGCATACTCAACTGCAGTTGCTAAGCTGCTGTCAGCATGATGCTGGTTCATTTCCGAGGGATGCTCAATGTTCTACGTGCAACGCGATGCGCAAGGCCAATTAGTGCGTGTGGAAGCCGCGGCCTATGCCGAAGCCACGGAAACGCTGCCAGCCGACCATCATGAAATCCAGGCCTGGTACGCCAACGAAGCGATTGAGGGCAGCCTCAAGCAACTCAAGCAAAGCGACCTGGAAATGATCCGGGTACTCGACGACTTGATCCAGGTATTGACCAGTAAAGGCGTGATCCGCGTCACCGACCTGCCGCCGGCCGCACAGGCCAAGCTCATGGACCGGACCCAGGCCCGTGAGGCGCTGGGCGGATTGAGCCAATTGATCGATGACGAAGAGTCGGGACTGATCTAAGCCAATCCCGTTTGCAGGAGCGTGATCGCTCCAGATGACATTACGACGATAAACCTCAACGATGATGCGCCCACTCTGATTCAACGGGCGCAACACACTCATCCCGAAGTTCTAGTGCCAGGGCTTGGGCGCACCGAACAATTGTCCCTGAACCCCGTAGAGCCCCATCTCGCGAATCACCGACAACTCCCCTTCTGTCTCGACCCGCTCGGCGATCAGCGGCAGGTCAATGCTGTGGGCTGCCCGCTCAATGGCCTCGATGAACAAACGCTTGTCGCTCTCCTGATCAATCGCCCGGATGTAACTGCCATCGATTTTCAGGTAGGCCAACCCTAGCCGTGCCAGGTTACCGATCATGCTGAAACGTCCGCCGAAACGTTGCAGGCTCAACGAGAATCCAAGCTCACGAAGACGCCGCGTCAGAGCCTCCAGCACCGCTTGCTCAGGCACTTGTTCCTCGCCGATTTCCAGCGTCAGACGCGGCCCCAGATTGGAATGCGAACGCAACAAATCGAAGATCTTGTTCAGCGCCTGCGGATCAGCCAGTGTCGCTGAAGACAGGTTCAGCGCCAGCGACTCTTCATGACCCGCCATCTGCTCAAGTACCAATTCCAGCATCAGCAGGTCCAGTCGCGCCGTCCAGCCAAAGCGCTCCAGCCATGGCAGGAAGCTTCCGGCGGGAATGATCTGGCCTTCGGTATCCGTCAAGCGCGAAAGCACTTTGTAGTGCAGGACCAATTGCGTGTCCTGACTCGCCACCACGGGTTGGAAAAACAGCTGGAAACGCCGTTGAACCATCGCCTGATCGAGCAGGTTGTACCACGCATGGTGATCATCACCCACTTGGGCTGATGCACCATGTTCCAGGCAGGCCCAGCTCGGCTCACCCTGGCTTTGCGCCTGAGCCAGCGCCTGGTCCGCCAGGCCGAGCACCGCTTGCGGGGAGTCGCCATGAACAAACGGCGCCAGGCCGATCGACGCTACCGAGGCAATGTCCGTGGCGCCCGTTGCATGCAGGCTCGCCATGGCACTGTCGAGGTTACGCGCCAGCTGCAAGGCTTCTTCGCGAACCAGCCCTGGCGCCAACACGGCAAATTCACCGCCACGAATTCGCGTGACGAGGTTTTGCGTTTCCGGGTAATTGGCGCACTCGCGAGACAATTGCAGGCCCACGGCCTTCAACAACTCATCCGTGCGTTGACCACCCAGGCGTTGGTTCAAGCCCGCCAGATCATTGACCCGAAGCATCAGCAGATAACCGGAGCTTGCCTGCTCGGGATTGGTCACGCGCGCGTTCAGTTGCATCTCGAAAAAACGACGGTTCGCCAACCCTGTCAGGTTGTCCTGATAAGACTCGACTCGCAATTTTTCACTGCGCTCGGCCTGCTCTTGAAACAGCGCCTTGAGCTTCTCGACCATCTGGTTCATGGCCTGCACGACGCGGCGCAATTCAGGGGTACGGGGCAAATCGGGCAGGCTGAGGAACTCCCGGCGAGCAATGGCGTGGGATTGCTTGACCATGTAATCCAGCGGCTTCAATTGTCGACGCAACAGCAAGGCGCCCAACGCAGCACTCACCGCGCCGCACAGCAGCAGCCAACCCAGGCTGCCCAGAGCACTTTGCCAAAGCTTGGCCAATGCAAACATTGGGTGACTGACCACCTCGACCCGTGCAGCCTGCTCCCAACCACGGCTGACGATGGCGTCGCCACCGGCCGCTTCAAGACCGATCAGATTGACGAACCAGTCAGGCACGTTCTTCACCGCCGGGATACCGCTGCGCTCCACGATGACTTTGTCATCGGTCATGTTGACCACGCGGATACTCGCGTAATAGCCACTGTCGAAAATTGAACTGACCAACAACTCCACCATTGCTGGATCGTCGATGTTCGGCGTCAGGGACAATGCCAATGCCGTTGCACCGTCCTGCGCGTGGGAGCGAAGCTGGTTGACGTACTGAGTACGCGAGCTCTCCAGGCTGACCATGAAGCTGCCAGTAAAGGCGAGCACCAGGAACAGACAGATAGCGATCAATAACTGTTTGAACAAAGACATCTGAGCGTGAGCTCCTAGTTAGTTTTCTCGACCGGAAAACCTTCGGCCTGCATTTTTTTCAGCAAATCCTGCCAACGGGACAGACGCTTGGTGTCACCCACCTTCTGGTTGCCTTTGGCACCGGGCAACCACAAACCTTCTGCATTGAAAGAGTAGACCGGCAGCAAATCCGTCCGTTGACTGGCCGGCTGGATCGCATCGATAAGGCTGTCGAGCACCAGCGGCATGGCCTCTGGACTCGAGTAGTAGGTCAACACCATATGGGCGCGATTCTGGCGCAACGCCTTTACGTAAGTAATCCGCAACTTTTCACTGGCAACGCCCAGATGTCGCAGGCTGAAATACTTGGCTATAGCGTAGTCTTCGCAGTCGCCGGCTCCTTTCCACAGCGCTTCGATTGGAGTTTCCCAATAATCGACCTGTTGCCACAAGTCGATGTCTTCGACATACCGCAGCTGCTTATTGAAGAACCGGTTGACGACTTTCAACTGCTCCAGCTCACTGAGCTGTTTCTGGCTGGCCAACAACTGTTGCCAATCATCAATACGCTGCTGACCTTCGCCCAAAGGTCCGTACAATGCCTGCGCCCTGCGGCTGATCAAGGAGAAATCCCAATCGGCATGCAAGCCACCCAGCATCACGCCGGATAGCAACAATGCGCAGGACAGCCAGCGCAGAAGTCGAGGAATCGGGAAAAAACGTACCGCCAATGCAAGGCATCCTGGGTAGGCAGGTGGAAAGCGGTTGATGGTGTAGGTTAGGCCGATAAAAAACAATGGCACGGTGAGATCAATCAGGGCGCGCTAGACTTAAAAAGAGGCGCTCTGGTTGCGCGTTTGACAAGCTGTAAGGCAGTTACTAGTGTCAGCTGGATCCAAAAATAAATCAGTCAATCAGGGTGCGTAGTAGTGACACAGAAGCCCAACCCGCTTAGCAGTATCAAGGTCAACGGGCCGATTCCCGCTCACTTGGCACGCTCAGTCATCGAACAAACCCTGCGCTCGGCCATTCTCGACGGCCGCCTGCCTTGTGGCATCGCCTTGCGCCAGCAAGACCTCGCCGACCTCTTTGGCGTCAGCCGCATGCCCGTGCGTGAAGCACTGCGCCAGCTCGAAGCCCAGGCACTGCTCAATGTGATCGCCCATAAAGGCGCCGTGGTCGCGCCATTGGTCCAGGGCGATGCCGTGGAAACCTACGCCTTGCGCATCCTGTTGGAATCCGAAGCGTTGCGCCTGTCGATCCCATTGCTCGAGGACGCCGACCTCGAACAAGCTGCGCGCTACATTGACGCGCTGGAAACGGAACACGATTACACCGAAATCGGTCGGCTCAATCGCCTGTTTCACATGTCGCTTTACTGCAAGGCGCCCAATAAACGGCTGCTGATACTGGTGGAAGACGGCTTGAACGAGGAAGAACGCTTCCTGCGCTTCAATCTGGAAGCCATGGGATTGGGCAAACTGTCCCAGGAAGATCACCGGGCCATGTTGCGCGCCGCCGAAGAGCGGGATATCGAGGGCTCCGTTACGCTGCTCGTAAACCACCTCAATCGTGGGGTCGAGGTCATCACCCGCTACCTCGAAAGCCCTGAAGCCCAGAGCAAAAAAACCTCGAAGTAACCCGATTACCCGGGAGCCCGGCTCCCTGTCGGCTGCAACGCGGCCACTCGCTTAAACTCGAACGATCCACTTACAAATTCCCCTTCTCTTCAGCCTCCTCCGATTCCCCGGCCTCGGTGATAGCGGCTGCCTTGAATTACGCTCACTCTTGGGGTGCCGACAACCCATGAACGGGCGACGCAGCGCAACAGTGGAGCAGTCCCCGCACCAAAAAACTACGGAAGGAGCCTTGCCACGGGAACGGAAGATTCGGCGACATCCCAAGTCAACTTCCACCCCCTCTGATTACCTCAACGAATTTGATTAGAAAGTTGCTTCGAGTGAGGCATTCACTCTTTATTAAAAATTCTGACTTACATAAGACGGAAGGAGCAACTACACCCAAATAAAACTTACATTAAAAGTCTTATTGGAACTTGTCGAACCCAATAAAGTTAAACTTTAAATAGCTAACGAAATAACTTGCCCAACTATTTATTTGTGTAATAAGTTTTCTACGCCGCCTTCGAACAGCGATCGTAGCGCCGCACAACAAAGACTTGAAACTAAAAGAGATCAATTCGATTGAGGCGCCCGCTCGCCAAAAGAAAATTTCTTACAGCAAACAACGATTGATCGCGCCTTCATACCAGACAACATAGAGGTTCGCCGATGAAACCCAATAAAGAGCAACTTGAGCAAAAGAAAGCCGAACTGAGTGTGCATCCAATCTTTTCCGAAATTCGTTCACTGTCGGTATTACAGCGGTTCATGGAAACCCATGTATTTGCAGTGTGGGATTTCATGTCGCTGACCAAACGCCTGCAACGGGAGCTGACTTGCACGCAATTGCCATGGCTACCGCCGCAAGACCCACAGGCGGCGCGATTGATCAATGAGATCGTGCTGGGCGAGGAATCCGACGACCGTCCGGCTCAAGGGCACTACAGCCATTTCGAGCTGTACCTGGATGCAATGCGTGAAATCGGCGCGAGCACAGTCGCGGTCGAGCGCTTCGTGGCACTGCAACAGGAAGGCGTGAGCTATGACGTGGCGCTGCAAAGCGTGGAAGTCGACCCGGCAGCCGCGCAGTTCGTGCGCCATACCCTGAACACCGCTCTGCATGCGCCTGGCCACAGTGTCGCGGCGGCGTTTCTGCATGGTCGTGAAAGTGTGATCCCCCGGATGTTCCAGCGCATTCTGGATGATTGGGGAATTGGCATCGAACAGGCGCCGACCTTTCGCTACTACCTCGAGCGACACATCGAAGTCGATTCCGAAGACCACGGCCCGGCCGCGGAAAAACTCCTTGCTCGGCTGGTCGATGGCGATCCGCAACGGGAGGAGGACGTGTATGCCAGCGCCATCGCTGCCGTGGAAAGTCGCATCGCCCTGTGGGATGGCCTGCGCCTGAGCATGAGTGAATCGATGGCGGAGGTGAACGCATGAACGCCGCCGACTACCTGTCGTTCGCCGATACCTGGGAGAACCGCGCCACCATCCGTACTCGCCCTCGTCGCATGCTGGAGAACGACGACAAGCTGATCTACCCCTTGAGCCGGCAACCACTGGTACTCAGCGATGCATTTGTTCACGAGTGCCCCCAGCAGCGCGACTTCGCCCTAGTGCAGACGCTTTATAAATTCATCAACGATGTGGTGATTTTCGAAACCGAGATCGTCGAGAAGACTGCTCGCAGTATCGCCAAGAATCGCTTCGACATGGCCTTTCCATTCGCCTGTCGGTACGACGCCATGACGGTGGTGGTGGACGAGGACTATCACGCCTTGGTGGCCATGGATTTCATGCAGCAAACCGTGGCCATGACCGGCATCACGCCCCTCGACCTGCCCAATGAAATCGAGTTGAGCCGGGCAATCCCAGCGGCCATCGCACTCGCGCCAGATCACCTGCGCAATGCCGTGGAGCTGATTTGCGTGGCCATCGCCGAGAACACCGTGACCGGTGATGTCGCAGCGTTTGCCAAGGACGACACGGTCAAGCAATCGATCAAGGGCTTGATGGCTGATCACTTGCTCGACGAAGGCCGGCACTCCGGCTTCTGGTCACGGATGGTACGCATCTACTGGCACACCGCGAGCGAAGCTGACCGCCGATGCATCGCGCAAATCCTGCCTGTATTCATCGGCCACTACCTGACCAACGACATTCAGAAGTCTTTCGACTTGCGCTTGATTGACGCCTTGCAGATCAGCGACACCGCGCGCCATGCACTCAAGAGCGAAGTGTCCAGCTTGGCGTTTCCAATCAACCGCCACCATCCGTTGGTAGCCAATATCGTTCGGTTCTTTCGCAGCAGTTCGCTGCTCGATTCGCCGTGCGTGCAAACCGCCTTGAGCGACTACCTGATTTGACGAGGAGTGAAACATGAGACGTCTCGACATTCTGCTCGCTGGACGGAGCCAGGCGTTGACCGACCTGGGACTGCAGCTCGAACAACAGGGTCATGCACTGACACGGCTGACGACGCTGGACCAACCCACGACGGCTCACGCGGACCTTGTGATCGATGATGCCAGCCTGACTTGGCAGGATTCAGTTGATGTACCGCGTTTGATGCTGCAACTGGGGATCGACCTGCCGGGCACTTCGAGCCTGCCGACGCTGGACCTGTTGTGCACAGTGGGATCGACGTTGCTCACTCGCGTGCCGATCGCTGATGAACCATCGGGCAATGGTCAGGCATTGCGCCTGCGTGCGGTGATGGAACTGGTGGATCACGTGGCCCTGCTGGTCAGTCGCTACGCTCGGGATGCCGAACATTTCCTGCTGGCGGAACCCGCGACTCCTTTTCGTTTCAGGTCGGTCGAAAACCTGCTGTTTCTTGAGAGCCTGGCCTTTGTTCATCGCCGCAACGCCACCGTTGAGCCCGGACTGCTGAAACTCGCAGAGGTGCCGATGATTGAGCGGCTTGAACAGTGCTTCATCCAGTGCGCCGAGCGGCCAGCGTTGAACGTTGCAGACAGCGTTATGAGCTATCGCCAGTTACATGCCTTGAGCCGTGCGATACAACAACGATTGCTGCCCCTTCTCGATCAGCATGAAGGTCCGGTGTTCGTAGGAATCTGCCTGCCGAAATGCAGTGCGCTGTATGCGGGAATTCTGGCGATTTTGGGCAGCGGTGCGGTGTACTTGCCGCTGGACCCGAGCCATCCGCTGCAACGTCAGCAGTACATCCTGTCGAACGCCGGCGCGGTGTTGCTACTGCATGACGGGCAGCATCCGCTGGCAACAGAAATACCGAGCCTCGATATCACCGAAATCGACACTCAAGAGGTGAATCTCGATCAACCGCTGATGCGCCAACGCCCTGATCTCAACGCACCGTGCATGGCGCTCTACACCTCGGGAACCACCGGACACCCTAAAGGTGTGTTGCTCAGCCAGGCCAACCTCGCACACTTCACTGCGTGGTACGCCGACTATGTGCAACTGACCGAACAGAGTCGAGTGCTGCAGTTTTCTTCACTGAGTTTCGACTCGTCGCTGATCGATATTTTCCCGACCTTGTTGCAAGGTGCCGAGTTGATCGTACCCAACGAGGATCAACGCCGTGACCCATTGCAACTGGTGGAACTGATCCGTCACCAGCAACTGAGCCACGCCTTTTTGCCACCGGCACTGCTGAGCATTCTGCCGTTGGAGCAACTGCGCAACCTCGATCACGTAATGACCGGTGGCGATGTCTGCGAGCCTTGGGTGATCGAGCAACTGACCCGTCAGGGCAAGCTCCATAACCTCTATGGCCCGACCGAGGCCACGGTGCTGATTACTGCGCGACAACTGCAAGCGGGGGATAACAATCGAACCCTGGGTGACCCGATCACCAACAGTCAGGTACTGATTCTCGATGAGGCTTTGCAACCCGTGGCCGAGCAGACCGTCGGCGAGTTGTACATCGCAGGTCCCGGCGTATGCATGGGTTATCTGAACAACCCACAACAAACCGCCGAATGTTATCTGACCCTAAGTCTGCCGGATGGCCAGAGCCTGCGCGTCTATCGCACTGGCGACATGGCCAAATGGACGCACGAGGGTATCGAACTGTGCGGACGGCGCGACAACCAGGTAAAGATTCGCGGCTTTCGAGTCGAACCGGAAGAAATTGAACGCTGCCTGCGCGATAGCCAGTTGTATCGGCAGGTGGCAGTCATCATCGACAGCCATCGCCGAATTCTGGCCTTCCTCGCCCAGTCTCAGGAAGACCGCCGCGGAACCGCTCGGCAAGCATTGAAGGCTCATGCAACACAGTATCTACCGGACTATATGCAGCCTGTAGCGTGGACCGAGTTGGCAAGCATGCCGTACGCCAGCAATGGCAAGATCGACCGCAAGGCACTGCTGGAACTCCCGATCAGCATCAGCAAAAACGCACTGCGACGCTTACCTTCCAGCGCCGATGAGACGTTATTACTGGAAATCTGGGCCGAACTGCTCGAACTGCCGACCAGCGATATTTCCACCGACGAAAGCTTCTTCAATCTGGGCGGTCACTCGATCCTGCTGTCGCGCATGCTCCTGCGTTTGCGCGAAGAATTCGGCCGCAGCATCTCGATCAACCGCTTCATTGAATTGCCCACCATCACCAAACTGGCGACGCTGGTGCGTGGTTCCGGCAGCGAAGAAGTGCTGAGCGAACAGGCCATGGCCGATGCCTTGCGCGAACTGGATGTGCAGCCACTGCCAATCAGTCGTATGGGCGATGTACACAAGGTGATCGTCACAGGCGCCAACAGCTTTGTCGGTGTCCATATTGTCGAGGCGCTGTTGGCATGGGGCGCCAGCGAAGTTGCCTGTTTGGTCCGTGACGGCAATGGGCAATCGGCCTTCGAACGCTTCGCCCATGCGCTGCAGGAGAACCGACTTGAGCATTTGGACTTGAGTCGGGTGCGGGTGTACGCGGCGGACATCACACGCCCGCAACTTGGATTGAGCACCGAGATTTACCAGCGGCTGGATCGAGAGTTCGGCGCACTGGTGCACAACGCTGCCAACGTGAATCACGTACTCGATTACGAGTCGCTGGCGCGGGACAACGTCGACCCGATTTTCGAATGCCTGCGACTGTGCGAAGGACGCAGCAAAAAAATCTTCAACTTCGTCTCGACACTCTCGGCTTCCAGCACGATTGCCGCCGATGGCCGTGTACTTGAAGTGCCTGCCGCACCGACCCCGCCAATCTACATCAAGAACGGGTACAACCTGTCCAAATGGGTCGCCGAGCGAATCCTCCAGCGCGCCTGTGAGCGCGGTGTACAGGTCAACCTCTATCGTCCCGGCAACATCAGCTTCAACAGCCTCTCAGGCGTTTGCCAGCCACACAAGAACCGTTTGATGTTGATGCTCAAGGGATCCATCCAGCTCGGCCAGGTGCCGGAGCTCGCGCTGAATTTCGACCTGATGCCGGTGGACTTCCTCGCCCGGTTCATCGCCTTCCATGCCAGCCGTTATCAGCCACAAAAAGCGGTGTTCAACCTGCACAACCCTGAGCCCCTGAGCTGGGACAGCTACGTGGCGTCGTTTCGTGAAGCGGGACGTGAGTTTTCCCTGGTCAGCGTCGCCGACTGGCAGCAGCAATTGGGGCGGGTCGACAGCGATAACGCGCTGTTCGGTGTATTGGGTTTCTACCTCAACGGCTTCGAGGAAGACATCGGTGACATCTCGATGATTGGTCACGACAACGCCCAGGCTGGCGTGTGCCAAATGGGTGCGCGCTACCCGGAGAAATCCCCGGCTCTGCTGAGACGCGGCTGCAACTACCTCAAGGAAATCAATTTCATCTGATCCATCCCAACCAAGAACGGAGCAAAAACCATGAGCACTCTGCAACCTGATACTTTGATCAAAAACCCGCAAGGCTGCCACGTCGTGTCCTCGGTAGAGGTTCCTGCCGATGCCGTGCAAGTCTGGGCTGTAGTCGGCAACTTTGCAGGCTTCGACCAATTCATCCCGGCGCTGTCGCACATTGAGATGACCGGCGAAGGCGTGTCGTCGCTACGCAAGAAATTTTTCAAGGACGGCAATCTGGTGGTCGAGCAACTCAACTCTCGCGATGATCAGGCGCTGAGCATGACCTGGACCACGATTTACAACACCTTGGGTGTAGCCAACCTGTGGGCGGCGATGCAGGTGAAACCAGTGGGTTCAGGCCGCTCCATCGCGACGTGGACAATCATTGCCGAACCGGTACAGGGTGGTGCTGAAGCACTGCCGGGCTTCAAGGCATTCGTTCAAGGTTTTGCCGATGATGCGATGAGTAATGTGTTGAAGCTGCTTGCTTAAGGCTTTTACGACGATGGCTATTGGTAGCCCAGAAAGACAAAACCCCTGTCTGCGCAAGCAGACAGGGGTTTTGGAATTCAATCTTGACGATGACCTACTCTCACATGGGGAAACCCCACACTACCATCGGCGATGCATCGTTTCACTGCTGAGTTCGGGATGGGATCAGGTGGTTCCAATGCTCTATGGTCGTCAAGAA
>NZ_JBOIBY010000647.1:0-6514 GCF_050739655.1 Pseudomonas sp.
AAAATCCCCGTATCTTTCGATACGAGGATTTTTAATATGGTCGGGGTAAGGGGATTCGAACTCCTGACATCCTGCTCCCAAAGCAGGCGCGCTACCGGACTGCGCTATACCCCGGTAAAAAAAAGGCACCCTCAAGAGGCGCCTTCTGCGAACAGAGCTTTTGGCGTCTGATCTTAAGATTCAATCCCAGTGTTAACTGGTTTCAAAAATGGTGGGTCGTGTGGGATTCGAACCTACGACCAATTGGTTAAAAGCCAACTGCTCTACCAACTGAGCTAACGACCCAAAAATGGTCGGGGTAAGGGGATTCGAACTCCTGACATCCTGCTCCCAAAGCAGGCGCGCTACCGGACTGCGCTATACCCCGGTTTGAAATTGGCTCCGTGACCAGGACTCGAACCTGGGACCCAATGATTAACAGTCATTTGCTCTACCGACTGAGCTATCACGGAACTACACATTTCAATTTACATCTACAACGGTGAAGCTTTACTGCGTTCTCTTCGACTCGTTCGCATCGCTGCGTTCGTGTGTCTGAGGCGCGCTATTCTACAATCTTCAGAACCTCTGTCAACCCCCTAAATTGCTTTCAAGTTAATGATTTGCAACTTATTTTAGATTCCTGCCTGGAAGGCTGAAACCCTGGCGGGTGACTTACTGCGGGGCGCACTTTACAAGCCTTTTCCTTAGAGTTCAACAGCCTAACGAAAAAAAGGCCTCGCAATGCGAGGCCTTTTCAATTTTCCTGCCGTCGGGGATCAGACGAAGACGATTTCTTCGTTTTCCACCACACCGTGGGCAGTGTCCCCGGGCATGAATCGGCCCGACAGAATCAACTGCGCCAGCGGGTTTTCGATCCAGCGCTGGATAGCTCGTTTGAGCGGCCGTGCGCCGTACACAGGGTCGTACCCTACCGCGATCAGCTTATCCATGGCTTCAGGGCTGAGATCAAGCTTCAGCTCCCGCTCGGTCAGGCGGCTACGCAGGCGACCCAACTGGATCTCGGTAATACCAGCGATCTGATCTCGCGCCAATGGCTCGAAGATCACCACTTCGTCGACCCGGTTGATGAACTCCGGCCGGAAGTGCGAGGAAATCGCATCCATCACCGCCGCACGCTGCGCCTCACGATCACCGACCAGTTCCTGGATTTGTACCGACCCCAGGTTGGACGTCATGACAATGACGGTGTTCTTGAAGTCCACCGTGCGGCCATGGCTGTCAGTCAGACGACCGTCCTCAAGCACTTGCAGCAAGACGTTGAACACGTCCGGGTGCGCTTTCTCGACTTCATCCATCAGGATCACCGAGTAAGGCTTGCGACGCACCGCCTCAGTCAGATAACCGCCCTCTTCATAGCCGACATAGCCAGGTGGCGCGCCGATCAAGCGAGCCACGGAATGCTTCTCCATGAACTCGGACATATCAATTCGCACCATCGCCTCTTCGGTATCAAAGAGGAATTCGGCCAGCGCCTTGCACAGCTCGGTTTTACCGACACCGGTGGGGCCGAGGAACATGAACGAGCCACTCGGCCGGTTAGGATCGGACAACCCGGCACGGGAACGCCGTACCGCGTTGGAAACCGCAACCACCGCTTCTTCCTGGCCAATCACACGTTGGTGCAACAGGCTTTCCATCTTCATCAGCTTTTCACGCTCGCCTTCGAGCATCTTCGACACGGGAATCCCGGTCCACTTCGATACGACTTCGGCGATCTCTTCTTCAGTCACCTTGCTGCGCAGCAACTGGTTTTCGGCTTTGCCATGCTGGTCGACCATTTGCAGGCTGCGCTCCAGGTCCGGGATTACCCCGTACTGCAACTCGGCCATGCGGTTCAGGTCGCCTTTGCGGCGAGCGGCTTCCAGTTCCTGACGGGACTGTTCAATCTTCTGCTGAATCTGCGCAGAACCCTGAACTTCGGCTTTTTCCGAGTTCCAGATTTCTTCGAGATCCGAGTACTCACGCTCATGACGAGCGATTTCTTCCTGCAATTTTTCCAGACGCTTTTTCGCGGCGTCGTCACTTTCTTTCTTCAGCGCCTGGGATTCCACCTTCAGCTGAATCAGGCGACGTTCCAGACGGTCCAGCACTTCCGGCTTGGAGTCGATCTCCATGCGGATGCGGCTGGCGGCTTCATCGATCAGGTCGATGGCCTTGTCCGGCAACTGCCGGTCAGTGATGTAGCGATGGCTGAGCTTGGCCGCCGCAATGATCGCGCCGTCGGTGATCGCCACCTTGTGGTGCACTTCATAGCGTTCTTTCAGGCCACGCAAAATCGCAATCGTGTCCTCTTCACTTGGCTCGTCCACCAATACTTTCTGGAAGCGTCGCTCAAGAGCGGCATCCTTCTCTATATATTGGCGGTACTCGTTAAGCGTGGTTGCACCGACGCAATGCAGTTCGCCACGTGCCAAGGCTGGCTTAAGCATGTTGCCTGCATCCATCGAGCCCTCGCCTTTACCGGCGCCGACCATGGTGTGCAGTTCGTCGATGAACAGAATGATCTGCCCTTCCTGCTTCGATAGTTCATTGAGCAAGGATTTCAGGCGTTCTTCGAACTCACCGCGATACTTGGCACCGGCAATCAACGCCCCCATGTCCAGGGACAGAAGACGCTTGCCCTTGAGGCCGTCCGGCACTTCGCCGTTGATGATGCGCTGGGCCAGACCTTCGGCGATGGCGGTTTTACCAACGCCCGGCTCACCGATCAGCACTGGGTTGTTCTTGGTGCGGCGTTGCAGCACCTGAATCGTCCGGCGAATTTCGTCATCACGGCCGATCACCGGATCGAGCTTGCCGTCTTCGGCACGCTTGGTCAGGTCGACGGTGTATTTATCCAGCGCCTGACGCGCCTCCTCGTGGTTAGGGTCATTGACGGCCTCACCACCACGCAGGTTATTGATCGCATTTTCGAGGGCTTTCTTGCTCACGCCCTGACCGAGCAACAGCTTGCCGAGCTTGCTGTTTTCGTCCATGGCCGCGAGCAGTACCAGCTCGCTGGAGATGAACTGGTCGCCCTTCTGCTGAGCCAGGCGGTCGGCTTGGTTGAGCAGACGTGCCAAGTCCTGCGACATGTTGACGTCGCCGGTCGGATTCTGGATTTTCGGTAGCTGGTCGAGCTCTTTGGTCAGCTCTTTACGCAGGCTGTTGACGTCGAAGCCCACCTGCATCAGCAGGGGCTTGATCGAGCCACCTTGCTGTTCGAGCAAGGCTTGCATCAAGTGCGCCGGCTCGATGGCCGGATGGTCAAGACCGACGGCCAGTGATTGGGCGTCGGATAAAGCTAACTGCAATTTGCTTGTTAAACGGTCTATACGCATGGGTCACCTTCCTTTTGAGCAGGCCGGACCTATAGAACATCCTGAATGAAGAAACCTGCCAGATACCACAATAGATGTGGTCGATTCTGGAAGATTCAAGCGTCGTGATGTTGATGCAGGTCAAGCAAGTCTAGCGGTCGTGTCCTGTCTCTTTCGAGACAAGGCACTACAACCAGACTAGGGAGGCGAAGCGACCGGTGCGGGAAGCGCGGCGATAAGAAAAGAAGCGCGGATCGGACACGGTGCAGAAACCGCCACCGTAGACGGCAGTGACGCCGCGCGCAGCCAGACGCAGGCGAGCCAGCATATAGATGTCGGCCATGTACTTGCCGGGGTTTTGACTTGGCACAAAGGCATCTGCCGCTTGCGGCAATTGCTGAACGAAGGTCTCGCGCACTTCAGGGCCAACTTCGAAGGCTTGCGGGCCGATGGCCGGGCCAAGCCAGACCAGCACCTCTTCGGGGGCCGTGGCGAGTGCGTCCAGTGTGGCTTCTAGCACGCCACCCGCCAACCCGCGCCACCCCGCATGAGCGGCCGCGACACGGGTACCGGCACGGTCACAAAACAATGCAGGCAGGCAATCAGCCGTCATCGCCGTGCAGGCGATACCGGGTGTCGACGTCCAGCTGGCGTCGGCAGTGACCACCTGGCTTGGGTCGGCATGGGCCACGACAATGCCGTGGACCTGCTGCAGCCAGGCCGGTTGTATGGAGAATTGTTCGGTAAGACGACGGCGATTTTCGGCGACAGCCTCAGGGCTGTCGTCGACATGATCGCCAAGGTTGAGGCTGTCGAACGGCGCCAGGCTGACGCCGCCCGCTCGGGTGGTGACACAGGCTTTGACCCCGGCCGGCGCGGGCCAGTCTGGAATCAGCCAGTCACTCATCCGATGAACGCCTCGCGGTCTTGCTTGAGCAGGGTCAGCAACCAGACGAAATCTTCCGGCAACGGCGATTCCCAGCTCATACGTTGACCGGTCGTCGGGTGATCCAGCTCCAGGAACCGTGCATGCAGGGCCTGACGCGGGAAGTGCTTCAACGACTCGACCATGGTCGGGTTGGCGGCCGGCGGGATTCGGAAACGACCGCCGTAGGCAGGGTCTCCGACCAACGGGAAGTTGATGTGCGCCATGTGCACGCGAATCTGGTGCGTACGACCGGTTTCCAGCTTCACCCGCACGTGGGTGTGAGAGCGGAAGCGTTCCAGTACGCGGTAATGGCTGACGGCCGGCTTGCCACCTTCCATTACAGCCATGCGCTGACGCTGCTGGCCGTGACGACCGATCGGCGCATTGATCTTGCCGCCGGCAGTCACTACGCCGATCACGATGCATTCGTAGATACGGCTGACACTGCGGCTCTGTAATTGAGCGACAAGTTTTGTCTGCGCCTGAATGGTCTTGGCCACCACCATCAAACCGGTGGTGTCCTTGTCCAGGCGGTGCACGATACCTGCGCGGGGCACATTGACGATGTCCGGCACGTGGTGCAACAAGGCGTTGAGCAAGGTGCCATCAGCATGCCCGGCGGCAGGGTGTACCACCAGGCCTGCAGGCTTGTTGATCACCAGGATGTCGTCATCTTCGTAGACGATGTCCAGCTCGATGTCCTGGGCGACCCATTCACCCTGGGCTTCCTGCTCGGCAGTCAGCTCCAGAATGGAGCCACCGTGAACGATGTCACGCGGTCGGATGACCGCACCATCCACAGTCAGGCGGCCCTCTTTGATCCAGGCGGAAAGGCGCGAGCGCGAGTGCTCAGCGAATAATTGTGCGGCGACTTGATCGAGGCGTTGGCCGCCCAAATCGGACGGCACCTCTGCGCGGAGTTCAATTTTATCGGACATGCTCAGACTAGGCGTCGGCACAGCCTTTGGTTTCGGCTGCGCGCTTGTGGTTAAATACGGCGTCTTTTGCCCCGAGGCTACTCAACGGGGCGCTCATCATAACAGGACGGCCACGCCCAAGACAGCGGCCGTCATAGGGACGCAAGCCGCTATGCAAGTGAAACACCTGCTGCTGATCGCCATCCTCGCATTGACCGCTGCTTGCTCATCGAAGGAAGTCGTAGACGAGAACCTGAGTGAAGTCGAGTTGTACCAACAGGCTCAGGCTGATCTGGACAACAACAGCTACAACAGTGCTACCGCCAAGTTGAAGGCTCTGGAATCGCGTTATCCGTTCGGTCGTTATGCTGACCAGGCTCAACTCGAACTCATCTACGCCAACTACAAGAATGCTGAACCGGAGGCTGCAAAAGCCGCCGCGGAGCGCTTCATTCGCCTGCATCCACAGCATCCAAACGTCGATTACGCTTATTACCTCAAAGGTCTGACGTCTTTCGATCAGGACGTTGGCCTGCTGTCGCGCTTCCTGCCGCTGGACATGACCAAGCGTGACCCGGGCGCCGCCCGCGACTCCTACAACGAGTTCGCCCAGCTGACCAGCCGCTTCCCGAACAGCCGCTACTCGCCTGACGCCAAGCAGCGCATGATCTACCTGCGCAATCTGCTGGCAGCCTACGAGATCCACGTTGCCGACTATTACCTGACCCGTCAGGCCTATGTTGCAGCTGCAAACCGTGGCCGCTACGTGGTTGAAAACTTCCAGGAAACCCCTTCGGTCGGCGACGGCCTGGCGGTGATGACCGAGTCCTACCAGCGTCTGCACCTGGACGATCTGGCAGCCACCAGCCTGGAAACCCTGAAGCTCAACTACCCGAACCACCCGAGCCTTGTGGATGGTCAGTTCGTGCCATCGGTTGCCGAAGCCGACAACCGTTCGTGGCTGAGCAAGGCCACCCTGGGCCTGATCGAATCCCGTCCTCCGCTGCCGCCGGGAGAGACCCGCGCCAACCAGGACGTGCAGAAACAATTCCAGGACGCGAAAGACGCGATCCCTAGCGAACTCAAGCCTAAAAATGCAGACGGCGACGTGATCAAGGAAGAGGATCACGAAGCTGAAGGCAACAATGAAGACCGTTCGTGGTTCAGCTACATGACCTTTGGCGTGTTCGACTGACACGACCGGCGGTACGCAAAGGGAGACTTTTAGTCTCCCTTTTTTATGGTTCTTCACGGAATCCCGGGAAACACAGAAACAAGAACGCCGATTTGATTGATGATGTTCGTGCGAGCAAACACATCTAACAAACCGGCGTTCTTATGCGCGATATTAATACTTTCCTTCCTTT
>NZ_JBOIBY010000648.1:0-1746 GCF_050739655.1 Pseudomonas sp.
ACAGGTCTGCACCGGCTAGGCGTAATAAATCACCGTCCTTTAGGTGCTGGCGCTGGATGCGATGTTTTGTTATTGTTATTCTAAAAACAAAATCAAACTATCGCAGCCTGCGGCAGCTCCTACAGGACTGTCATTTATTTCGACTAGCCTGTGCAGACCTGTCTGCCGAGCCCCCACCATGCCCAAAGGCTTGTCCCTGATTTTTTTGCTGCTGCTCAGCCTCACCGCCCATGCCGAAAACTGGCCCGCCGAGCAATGGCAAACCGGCCCGACCATCACCGGCCCGGCGCTTCAGGCCTTGGAAAATTACGCCTTCCCACCCCGCAACGACACCATCCGCCAAGGCGTTCGCACTGACGCCTTGCTCGTGATCCGCGGCGGCCAATTGATCTACGAACGTTACGCAGGTCCGACCACGGCCCAGACGCCGCACCTGACCTGGTCCATCAGCAAGAGTCTGATGGCCACGGTGCTTGGGGTGGCTTATGGCGAAGGCTTGTTCAAACTCCAGGACCCGGTGCAACAGTTTTATCCACCGTTGAAAAAACACCCGGCCATCCGCATGGCCGACCTGCTGCATTGGGCTTCGGGCATCGACTGGCAGGAAGACTACGAATACGCACCGCTGAAGTCTTCGGTTGTTGCCATGCTGTACACCCGGGGCCACGTAGACATGGCCGCGTTCACCGCCGGTCACGAGAGTTACGCCGCGCCGGGCCAGTCATTCCGCTATTCCAGCGGCGACAGCAATCTGTTGTCCGCCGCGTTGAAAACCATCGTCGGCCCTCAGCGTTATGCCGACTATCCATGGACCGCATTGTTCGAGCCGCTGGGCATTCGCCATGCCGCTTGGGAAACCGATGCCACTGGCACATTTGTCGCGTCCTCTTATGCCTACCTCACCGCTCGGGATCTGGCGCGGGTCGGTTTGCTGATGGCGCGGGACGGTCGCTGGGGAGATAAACAGCTGCTGCCCAAGGACTGGGTCGCGTTCAACCGTGAGCCATTCGCGCATTACCAGGCCCATCAGGATGACGCGGTGCCGGGCGGCCATTGGTGGCTCAATCGTGCAGTAGACGGAACGGCCCAACCCTGGCCCGATGCGCCTGCCGATACCTTCGCCGCACTCGGCCATTGGGGGCAGGCCATGTACGTGATCCCCAGCGAAAACCTGGTGATCGTGCGTTATGGCGATGACCGCGACGGCAGCTACCGGCACAACCAACTGCTGAAACTCGCGCGCATGGCCTTTGCCGCAAAGGTGCAGCCATGACTGGTTTCCTGCGTCGCCATCCAATCCGTTCGCTGATGCTGATCCTGCTGTTGGCCTTGCTCGGCTGGATCTGGCACGAGCGGGTTGCACTGTGGGCGTTTCCCGACATCATCAGCGCCTACACGGCCAAGGAGTATTGCTCGTGCCGTTACGTGATGAACAACGACGCTGAGTATTGCCGCGGATACGTGAAGCAGTGGCTTCCCACCAGTGGTTTTGACGATGACGCTGCCGGTAAGCGCATCACGGTCAGCGGCATGGGCCGCAGCAATAGCGCCGTGTGGGTCGGCGAGCGAGAAGGTTGCCGCCTGAATCCCTGACTTCATGCACAGCACCTGTGGGAGCGGGCTTGCCCTAATGCCAGTCAGTTAAGCGATGAAGGTCAACTGTAGGAGCAGCCGGTCGACGCTCGATTGCTCGCGAAAAACGTTAACGATAACGCGGAAATTCTGAATGAACGCGGCGTCCTGAAG
>NZ_JBOIBY010000649.1:0-5545 GCF_050739655.1 Pseudomonas sp.
AGCGTCCTGGCCGCGGTGCTGGAGGACGGTTAGCGCGTCATACAGCGCCTGATTGACGTTCGACTTACCGACGATACCGACGATGCCACACATGCGACGCAACCCCTACTTAATGGATCTGAACTGAACACAACTCACTGAGGCGTTTTGGCCATCGGCAAGAGCTGTTCCTTGAACGGTATTTCAGCGGGTACGCTGATACCGCTGGCAAGCCACTGACTGCTCCACCCGAGGATCAGGTTTTTGGACCAGTCTGCGACCAATAGAAATTTTGGCACGAGTTGCGACTGCTGCCACCACTCGTCCTGCTGCACCGGCCCCAGGCTCAACAGCCCGACCGCCACGACCACCAGCAACACGCCACGCGCGGCGCCGAAGGCCATGCCGAGGAATCGATCGGTCCCGGACAGCCCGGTGACCCGTACCAATTCGCCGATCAGATAATTGATCATTGCGCCTACGATCAACGTGGCGACAAACATTATTGCGCAGCCCGTGATCACACGAGCCGATGGCGTCTGGATATATCCGGCGAGGTACTCGGACAATGAGCCACCAAACATCCAGGCAACGGCTCCTGCGATGATCCAGGTCACCAGCGACAGTGCTTCTTTGACGAAGCCGCGGCTCAAACTGATCAATGCGGAGATGGCGACGATTGCAACGATCGCCCAGTCAACCCAGGTAAATGGCACAGTGCAGCCTACAGACGGATAAGGCGGCGCATTTTAGCAGAGCCCATGCTTATCGGTAAGCTGCGATTGTCAGTGCATTTCAAATCGTTGCGATAGATTTAGCCACGCTCAGGCTGAAAGCGCACCACGAACCCCTTGAGGTTCTGCTGGCGATTGATCAAGTCACGCAGGCGATCAGCTTCTGCACGTTCGATCAGCGGCCCGACAAACACACGATTTTTGCCATCGGCAGTACGGATATAGGCGTTGTAACCCTGGCTACGCAGGGTTTTCTGCAGTTTTTCCGCACTTTCACGATTGGCCAGGCTGGCCAATTGCACCGACCAACTCACTGACAGGCCGTTGGCGTCCACTCGGCTTTGTGTGGTGTCCGGTTTGCCCGCCGCTGCGCTGATGGGCTGGGAAGGTGGCGTTGCCGGCTTGGCAGCCAATGCCGGGACCAGCGCTGAAGCGTGAGGCGGCGTGACGGGTTTGGCCGTTGGCACCGGGACCGGTGTAGCGGGTACAGTCGGCGTCGAAGGCGCTGCCGGTGCATCCTGCTGGGCAATATCGTCGTCGCTCGGAACCGGTTCCTGTGGCAAGGCTTGCGGCTCAGGCACCGCCACCGGATCTACCTGCACTTGCGGCATCGCAGGCGCATTCGGAGCGGTCGGAGCTTCGACCACTACCTGACGCTGCTCATCCTGACGGGAGAACAGCATCGGCAGGAAAATCACAGCCAGTGCGACCAGTACGAGCGCGCCCACCATCCGCTGTTTGTAGGCCTTATCCAGCAATGCCATTTGCCGCTTCCTCCGTGGAGCGCCGAGCCAGCCACTCAAGGGCCTCGGCGACACAATAAAATGATCCGAACAACAAAATCTCATCGTCGCTCGTCGCCTGCGCACACTGCCCTTCCAGGGCGGCGGCCACGCTGCCGTAGGACGCTACCGATGCACCGCGCTTCACCAGCGCCTCGTGCAACTCGACCACTGGTCGCGATCGCGGCGAATCCAGCGGTGCAACGGCCCAGTGCTCGACACTAGCACCCAATTCGCCAATAACACCATCCAGATCCTTGTCCGCCAGCAATCCGAACACCGCCAGGCGTTTGCCTACCGGTGGACGACTGGCCAGACGTCGGGCCAGATACTCCGCCGCATGGGGGTTATGACCCACATCCAGCAACAGATTCAGACGCTTGCCCTGCCAGTCGAACTGTCGGCGATCGAGACGGCCAACCACTTTTGTCGTCTGTAAGGCCTCAATGATCTGCACATCGACCCAAGGCAGCCCAAGCAGCAAATAAGCCTGCAACGCCAGCGCCGCATTCTCCATTGGCAAATCGAGCAGAGGCACATCACGCAACTCGACAACACGACCTTGGGCATCGACACCGCGCCACTGCCAGTTGTGATCAGTGATACCGAGGTCAAAATCGCGCCCACGCAGGAAAAACGGGCAATTGAGCTCGCGCGCCTTGTCCAGCAGGGGTTGCGGAGGGTTCAGGTCGCCACACAGTGCAGGCGCGCCCTGACGGAAAATGCCGGCCTTTTCGAAGGCGACGGATTCACGGGTATCACCCAGATAATCTGCATGATCAACGCCAATGCTGGTGACCAGCGCCATGTCGGCGTCCACCACGTTGACGGTATCCAGACGCCCGCCCAGGCCGACTTCCAGCACCACGGCATCGAGCCCGGACTGCTGAAACAGCCAGAACGCCGCCAGGGTGCCCATTTCGAAGTAGGTCAGGGAAGTGTCGCCGCGCCCAGCCTCCACCGCAGCGAAGGCCTGGCACAACTCGGCGTCAGTGGCCTCGACGCCGTTGACTTGCACCCGCTCGTTATAGCGCAGCAGGTGTGGGGAGTTGTAGACACCGACTTTCAGGCCCTGCGCCCGCAGCAAGGACGCCACGAACGCACAGGTGGAGCCCTTGCCGTTGGTGCCGGTGACCGTGATCACCCGAGGCGCCGGCTTGCCCAATCCCATTCGGGACGCTACCTGCTGCGAGCGCTCAAGCCCCATGTCGATGGCCGAAGGGTGCAACTGCTCAAGGTAGGCGAGCCACTCGCCAAGGGTACGTTGGGTCATACGTTGGCAGGCACCGGTGGAACAACGATCGGCTCAATGGGTGCAGCGACGAATTTCGGCGTCGGCAACCCCATCATTTGTGCCAGCAGATTGCCCAGGCGCGGACGCAGTTCCTGACGGTGAACGATCATGTCGATCGCGCCGTGTTCCAGCAGGAACTCGCTGCGCTGGAAACCTTCCGGCAGTTTTTCACGCACGGTTTGCTCGATGACGCGCGGACCGGCAAAACCGATCAGGGCTTTCGGCTCGCCGACGATGACGTCGCCCAGCATCGCCAGACTGGCGGAAACACCACCGTAGACCGGGTCGGTCAGCACGGAAATGAACGGAATGCCTTCTTCACGCAGACGCGCCAATACCGCGGAGGTCTTGGCCATTTGCATCAGGGAGATCAACGCTTCCTGCATCCGCGCGCCACCGGAGGCGGAGAAGCAGACCATCGGGCAGCGCTTTTCCAGCGCATAGTTGGCAGCGCGTACGAAACGCTCACCGACGATGGCACCCATCGAACCGCCCATGAAGGAGAATTCGAACGCCGACACCACAATCGGCATGCCCAGCAGGGTTCCGCTCATGGAAACCAGCGCGTCTTTTTCGCCGGTCTGCTTCTGCGCACCGACCAGGCGATCCTTGTACTTCTTGCCGTCGCGGAATTTCAGACGGTCAACCGGCTCCAGGTCCGCACCCAGTTCGGTACGGCCTTCGGCGTCGAGGAAAATGTTGATACGGGCGCGGGCGCCGATACGCATGTGGTGGTTGCACTTGGGGCAAACGTCCAGGGTCTTTTCCAGCTCCGGACGATACAGCACAGCCTCGCAGGACGGGCATTTGTGCCAAAGACCTTCAGGCACCGAGCTCTTCTTGACCTCGGAACGCATGATCGAAGGGATCAGTTTGTCTACTAACCAGTTGCTCATGCTTTCTTTCTCCAGTACCGGCGGCCCGAACGCTCTGGTTCGCAGCCCCGCGTATGCCCTTAGCTAAATTCATGTGTGCGGCGATGTTCGATGGATTGCCGGATCAGGGAACGTGACCTGCGTACAACCCAAAAAACCCTCAGCCATGCCTGCTTTGTGCAAGTGCTGTTATGGACGGCGGCAGTCTGCCAGCCGTCACATCAACCACGTACCGCTTTGATGAATGCGCGAATCTTTTCGGGATCCTTGATGCCTTTGCTCGCCTCTACCCCGCCGCTGACATCCACGGCGTAAGGCCGAACTTGCGCCACTGCCCCGGCAACGTTTTGCGGGGTCAACCCGCCCGCCAGGACAATTGGCTTGCTGAGGTCTTGAGGTATCAGAGACCAATCGAACGCTTCACCGGTTCCGCCGGGAATGCCTTCCACATAGGCGTCGAGCAAAATACCACTGGCGCTCGGGTAGGCATCGCAAGCCGCCGCGATATCGTCACCAGCCTTGACCCGCAATGCCTTGATATACGGACGATGCCAACCTTCGCACTCCCCTGCGCTTTCGTCGCCATGGAACTGCAGCAGATCCAAGGGCACGGCATCGAGGATCTCGCTCAATTCGGCGCGACCGGCATTGACGAACAACCCCACAGTGGTGACAAACGGTGGCAGCGCCTGGATGATCGAACGCGCCTGCTGGGGCGTCACTGCCCTTGGACTTTTCGCGTAGAACACGAACCCAATGGCGTCGGCACCCGCATCGACCGCCGCCAACGCATCTTCTATGCGGGTAATCCCGCAAATCTTGCTGCGAACGGCTGACATGTCGTTAAAACCCCACGGCAAATCCGAGAAAGTCCCGGATGGTAACAAAAGCTTTCGAGGGCGTCAGCCGTCAAGTTCGGCGAAACCGGTGAGAAAGTGCGGCCCAATGTAACGCTCAGGCAATTGGAACTCGTCGCGGTACTCGACCTGCACCAGATAAAGGCCAAACGGATGTGCCGTAACCCCACCAGAACGACGGATACGGCTCTCAAGCACCTCCTTCATCCACTCCACCGGACGCTCGCCGGAACCAATGGTCATCAGCACGCCGGCGATGTTGCGCACCATGTGGTGCAGGAAGGCGCTGGCACGAATATCCAGCACGATCATCTTGCCGTGGCGCGTGACGCGCAGGTGATGCAGTTCCTTGATCGGTGACTTGGCCTGGCACTGCCCCGCGCGGAACGCGCTGAAATCGTGGGTACCCACCAGATACTGTGCGGCTTCGGCCATGCGTTCGACGTCCAGCGGACGGTGGTTCCAGGTGATTTCCTCGTTCAGGTGCGCGGGGCGGATCTGATCGTTGTAGATCACATAGCGATAACGCCGGGCTATGGCCTTGAAACGTGCATGAAAATGCGCCGGCATCACCTTGGCCCAGCTGACGCTCACGTCGTGGGGCAAATTGATGTTGGCGCCCATCACCCAGGCTTTCATCGAACGCTCGACCTGAGTATCGAAGTGCACCACCTGACCGCACGCATGCACGCCGGCGTCGGTGCGCCCGGCACAAAGCAGCGAAACCGGTGAGTCGGCGACTTTGGACAAGGCGTTTTCAAGGGTTTCCTGCACGGTAAGCACGCCAGACGCCTGGCGCTGCCAGCCGCGATAGCGCGAGCCTTTATATTCAACGCCCAACGCGATCCGGTAAAAGCCCTCGGCCGCCATTTCGGCGGCCGGGTTATCTATATTTGCCAAGGTGGGACAGCCTGCTGATGTACGCAAAGGCGGGCATTATAAGGCCGTGGGACGGGGATGCCAGCGGTGGGTGGATGAAGATCAAAAGATCGCAGCCTTCGGCAGCTCCTACAGGAGTTCGTAC
>NZ_JBOIBY010000650.1:0-4014 GCF_050739655.1 Pseudomonas sp.
GAGTGGAGGCGTTCATCCGGGGGGTAGGCGCGCAGCGCCGGGCGGCGCAGCCGCACACATCGAGTGGAGGTGCAGCGCAGCAAACCGGAGGCGATGCCCCCGGATGAATGCCGGAGCGAGGGAACCTCGAGCTTTAGCGAGGGGCCGTACGAAAGGGGCGAGACCTTTTGGTTCCTTTTGGGGCGTTTGCCAAAAGGGACTCGCTGTAAAAGCGAAACCATAAGCCGCCGTTACCGCAGCAATGGATATGTACACAATCAAAAATCCCACCATCACTTGCGAGCCAACTTATACCTCAAACAATCCTCATAAAAACTCTGCCGAACCGCCGCTGGCTTCATCCGTGTCGGACTGTCGTAGGTTTGTTCAGTAATGCCCATTGCCGTCATCCGCATCCAGGGCTTTGTAAACTTGTACGCCTGGATTTTCTGTCGCGCCGCATACAGCGAAACCCCGGACAACTTCAGCTCCTGCGCTCTGGCCGCGGTACCCGCCCCCCAACTGCACATATAGGTGTCACCGGACTTCAGGTCCCTGGCCTGGGCAGAAACTGCGAGCCCTGCAACGCTGAACGAGATCAGAGCGACCCACACATTGCGCATGTTCATTCCACCTAACCGTTTGAAAATGCGGCGATTCTGGCGACTGGCGAGCAACATGGGGGCCAGCATAGTGCCTTACCTTCAACTGACCGATCTTTGTTATTGAACAAAAGTCATTTTCTTAAATCGGGACCCACATTCGATCTCCTTCACTGAAAAAACCCTATGGGCAAATTCAAACACAGCGCTCTATGATTGATCCCATGAACACCTCTGCTCCGATTCGCCAACCCTGCCCGCCCGGTGCCTGCGATTGCGGGCGTGACCCGCTTCTGGAAACGCCGGGGGCGGACGTGCGTATCCTGTTTCTGACCCGCACGGAAGAAAAGCGCCTGATCGAGCGCCTGGAAAACCTCTCAAGCCTCCAGGACCTGGAGCACCTGCAACGTCGGATGTTCGAGCAGTTGGGTATCCGCGTCGACATCGTCCCCAGCTTCAACGAGGTGCGGACCATGCGGGGCATCGGCATCTACGTTGATGAGTTGCCGGGGCTGTGCCGCAAGACCCGCGCATCAATCCCGGCCGCGATCCGCCGCGCCATGGAAAAGCGCCCGGAAATCGCCTACCAGGTGCTCAACGCCAATGACCTGCTGCGGGATGCTTGATGAACCCGATGCTGGTCAAACTTTCCATGTTTCCTTGGTGAAACAGTCTCAGCCGCTGAGCGGGAAAACACGCCGATAGAGGATCAACGGTCGTACGCGAAGTGCGCGGCGCTGCTATGCCTTCCCTTGAGAGATAGCGTTGCAAACCAGTCAGGACGAATCTGGAAACCCCATCGCAGCCACGGTCCCGGCGCCAGCCAGGCCTGCGTAAACACAGGTGCCAATGCAGGAGGTGGCCGATGTTATTCATCGTCAGCTGGACGATCAGCCCGGACAACCGTGATGCAGCGATCGCACGTTTTCTCAAGACCGGTGGCGCTGCACCGGAGGGCGTCAAGATGCTGGGACGCTGGCATGCCGTAGGCAGCTCAGCCGGTTTTGGCATTGCCGAGGCCAATGATCTGGTGCCGATTCAAAAATGGGTGCTGCAGTGGAACGACCTGATGAGCATGGACGTCCACGCGGCATTGACCGACGAGCAAATAGCGCCGCTATTGGCAACCGCTGCCGCAGCCGCTGCCGGCCAATAACCGCACGAGAGGCGGCGATCTTTTACCTTTCAAAAGCAAGATCAAAAGATCGCAGCCTGCGGCGGCTCCTACACAAGAATGGGTTAACTCACTTTCTGTAGGAGCTGTC
The DNA here is from genome assembly GCF_050739655.1 of Pseudomonas sp. Lineage (GTDB taxonomy): Bacteria > Pseudomonadota > Gammaproteobacteria > Pseudomonadales > Pseudomonadaceae > Aquipseudomonas. Next base: position 1,847 of record NZ_JBOIBY010000650.1, read on the forward strand.
GAGTGCAACGAGACTGCGATCTTTTGACTTTCAAAAGCAAGATTACTGGCGATTTTCCAATTCAAACCTACTCTTTTCGCTCAGAGGCCATACATTTAAAGCATCGTCGGGGGACTGCTTCATGGGGATCAATGCCGCGCCGTTGAAAACAACTGCCCTGCCCGCATTTACCCTGCTTGCTCTGTGCTGCCAGAACGCTTTCGCTGGCGGCATCATGCTCTATGAAGTCGGCACCGATAACGTCGGCCTCGCCAACGCAGGTGCCGCGGCAAGAGCCCAAGGTCCTTCGACCATCGCCAGCAATCCGGCCGGCATGAGTTTCCTGCCGGGCACTCAAATCACCGGCGGCTTGCAGGTGCTTTACGGCGACATCAAGTTCAATCGCGACGACGATACCAATGTGCCCGGCAGTGGCAGTGGCAACGCGCTGGAACCGATGCCCGGCGCGAGCTTTTTCGTCAGTCATGAGCTGGACGAGCACTGGAGCGTGGGCTTTGGCAACTACGGTGACTTCGGTCTGGCCGTCAATTACGACAACGATTGGTCCGGGCGCTACTTTGCGCAGAATGCCAGCCTGCTGGGCCTGTCATTCGTGCCAAGCGTGGCCTATCGCTTCAATGATCAATGGTCGGTGGGTGTCGGCGTGAAAGCCATGTACGGCATGCTGCAGGCGCAGACCGCCATCGACCGCTCGCCATTCGGCCTCACCAACCGCAACGACGGCCAGTTCAAGTACAAGGACAACGACTGGGGCTTTGGCGCCAACGTAGGGGTGATCTACGCCCCGCAACCCGGCACGCGCATTGGGCTGACCTACACCAGTAAAGTCGACCTGGAGTTCGAGGATGGGCTGGATGTCCATGGCGATGGCCCGTTGCTGCAACGCCTGAACGGCACCACGACCAAACTCGACATGACGGTGCCGCAGACCGTCACCCTGAGCCTGTTCCAGCAGCTTGACCCGCAGTGGGCGCTGCTCGCCTCGCTCAACTGGCAGGACTGGTCAGAGTTCGGCGAGATCGCGGCCCAGGTCGACACCACGGCCATCGACGCCATTTCCACCACGGTCGATGCCCACTTCAAGGACACCTGGCACCTGTCGCTGGGCGGGCAATACCAGGCCACGCGGCAACTGCTGTGGAACTTCGGCGTGGCGTATGACAGCAGCGCCGTGTCCGATAGCCGTCGCTCCGTCACCATCCCCATGGCCGAATCCTGGCGCTTCGCTACAGGCGCTACCTATGCGCTGAACGAGGTCACCGATCTCAACGTCAGTTGGGCCATGATCTGGATGGGTGACATGGAGGTGGACCAGACCAAAAACCTGTCAGGCAATCGCATTTCCGGCCAATTCGACAATGCCTGGATTCAAACCGTGACCGGCAACATGACCTGGCGTTTCTGATGTCCTGCGAATACATAACGACTTTACCCAAGGAGCACACCGCACTATGAACCTGTCCAGTAACTTGCTGATCAGCGTCGCACTCACCGGGCTTCTGCTCGGTGGTTGTACCTCCAAAGTCACCGAGAAGGAGCAGTACTCCGGCTACCTTTCCAACTACAACAACCTGCAGGAAGTCAATACGCCAAGCGGTGGTACCGCGATGCGCTGGGTGAGCCCGTCGTGGAATCCCAATGCATATGACACGGTGGCCTTCACCCGCCTTGAACTGTATCCGGCACCCAAGCCTAATGAGCAGGTCAACAAGCAGACCCTCAACGACATCCAAACCTACATGACCAACAAGGCCAAGGCCACGCTGGGTCAGAAGTATCGGGTAGTCAACAGTCCAAGCGCGGCGCCGGCCGGCTCGAAAACCCTGGTCATGCGCGCAGCCATCACCGGCGTGAGCGCCTCCAACAAAGGCATGCAATGGTATGAAGTGGTGCCTATCGCCGCCATCGTGGGCGGTGTTTCCGCCGCGACCGGCCACAGGGATCAGGACACCGAGCTGTACATCGAGGCTGAGTTCATCGACGCGAAAAACAACCAGACCGTGGCCAAGGTCGTGCGTAAGGTGTTCGGTAAGGAGCTCGAAAACGACAGCCAGAAAGTCACCGCGCAGGACTTCAAGGCGGCGATCGATAAAATGGGCACTGACTTCCAGGCGTTCGTCAAATAACGGATTCACTGTGTAGGAGCTGCCGCAGGCTGCGATCTTTTG
>NZ_JBOIBY010000651.1:0-1920 GCF_050739655.1 Pseudomonas sp.
TCATGTCGCCGTATTCGCCAGTCGCAGCGTTGTAACCGAAGTTACCTTTGCCGTTCTTGACTTCGTTGACCACAACGCTTGGCTCGTCACCGCTGTTGGCAGCGATCTGACGCAGCGGTGCTTCAACTGCACGGCGCAGAACAGCGATACCCACGTCCTGATCAGCGTTGTCGCCTTTCAGGTCAGCCAGGGTTTGCAGAGCGCGGATCAGCGCAACGCCACCGCCAGGTACCACGCCTTCTTCAACGGCTGCACGAGTAGCGTGCAGGGCGTCTTCAACGCGGGCTTTCTTCTCTTTCATTTCAACTTCGGAACCAGCGCCAACCTTGATTACTGCAACGCCGCCGGACAGCTTGGCCAGACGCTCTTGCAGTTTTTCACGGTCGTAGTCGGAGGAAGTTTCAGCAACCTGAGCACGGATCTGAGCGATACGCGCCTGGATGTCGCCTTCAACGCCAGCACCGTCAACGATGATGGTGTTTTCCTTGGACAGGGTGACGCGCTTGGCGTTACCCAGGTGCTCCAGAGTGGTGCTTTCCAGGCTCAGACCGATCTCTTCGGAGATCACGGTACCGCCGGTCAGAACAGCGATGTCCTGCAGCATGGCCTTGCGACGGTCGCCGAAGCCTGGAGCCTTGACGGCTGCGACTTTAACGATGCCACGCATGTTGTTCACAACCAGAGTCGCCAGGGCTTCGCCTTCAACGTCTTCGGCCACGATCAGCAGTGGACGGCCGGCTTTGGCAACGGCTTCCAGCACTGGCAGCATTTCGCGGATGTTCGAGATCTTTTTGTCGACCAGCAGGATCAGCGGGCCGTCCAGCTCAGCGACCATGGTCTCTGGCTTGTTGACGAAGTACGGGGACAGGTAGCCACGGTCAAACTGCATGCCTTCAACAACCGACAGTTCGTTTTCCAGGCCCGAGCCTTCTTCAACGGTGATCACGCCTTCTTTGCCGACTTTTTCCATGGCTTCGGCAATGATGTCGCCGATGGAGTTGTCGGAGTTGGCGGAGATGGTGCCTACCTGAGCGATTGCCTTGGTGTCAGCGCATGGCTTGGACAGGGCTTTCAATTCTTTGACAATAGCGATGGTCGCTTTGTCGATACCGCGCTTCAGGTCCATCGGGTTCATGCCGGCAGCGACGGCTTTCAGGCCTTCGTTGACGATCGATTGAGCCAGAACGGTAGCGGTGGTGGTGCCGTCGCCTGCGTCATCGTTGGCACGGGAGGCAACGTCTTTGACCAGCTGCGCGCCCATGTTTTCGAAACGGTCTTCCAGTTCGATTTCCTTGGCTACGGAAACGCCGTCCTTGGTGATGGTCGGAGCGCCGAAGCTTTTCTCGAGGATCACGTTACGGCCTTTCGGGCCCAGGGTCGCTTTTACCGCGTCAGCCAGGACGTTGACACCAACGAGCATTTTCTTGCGGGCGGAATCGCCGAATTTAACTTCTTTAGCAGCCATGATCGATATTCCTTAAATACTTTGAAGTAGCGGGAAAATGAGCGGGTAATCAGCCTTCGATAACAGCGAGGATTTCGTTCTCGCTCATTACCAGCAGGTCTTCGCCGTCGACTTTCACAGTGTTGCTGCCGGAGTAAGGACCGAACACAACCTTGTCGCCCACTTTCACGGACAGTGCACGCACTTCACCGTTTTCCAGTACGCGGCCGGTGCCTACAGCGAGGATTTCGCCGCTGTTGGCTTTTTCAGCAGCCGAACCTGGCAGGACGATACCGCCAGCGGTTTTCTTTTCTTCTTCGCTGCGACGGATGACGACGCGGTCATGCAGAGGACGAAGCTTCATTGTCGATCTCTCCTAATTGTGGTTTTCATCGGCCGGTGTAGTCCCGGCGGGTTTAACAAAGTCCGGCGGTGCCGGGTGCGGCTCGTCAAGCGAACCGCGGAAGTCTGTCTGG
>NZ_JBOIBY010000652.1:0-6236 GCF_050739655.1 Pseudomonas sp.
CGATAGACTCGACCCGCTTGTTTGTCGAACGCAAAATCATGACCTGGAATCAAGTGTACTTTTTGGGTCGGCTTGCAATCGTCTTCGTTCTTGGCCGCGCAGTCCTTGAACGAGTCGATGACTACTACGCTATTGCCATTGTTTTTCAACTGATAGCGACCAGCAGTGTTGTCTATTTGGGTATCAAAACGGGTAGTGGCCGGGCGAACAAAAAACACCATGCCATAACCGGCCATTACGTTGAAACCGGCAGATATTTCCTTTTCATAAGTTTCACGATCAGTGTCCGAGACGGCGAACTTGTCTTCTTTTTCGGGAACGACGGGTAAAAAGCGAACCCGAAAATAGCGTTCCTTACTACGATCGCCGGTATACAGCAGGCGAGTACCCTGGGTTCCTTTGGCCGGGACGATCAGCCTGGCCGGGCTGGCGACCAGACCGTCACGGGTACTGCCATCGACACTCTTCAAGGGCTCTTCGCGGGATTTTCCATTCTGCTGATAAAAAATCTCCTTGATCTCGACCTTGACGAACGCCGTTGAAGTACCACCGTTATGGATACGTTTCAGGTATGTACTTTGATTGCTCTTCATAAAGTCATAGAAGGTACCAATTTGCAGGCTGGGGCCGGCCTGTGCACACAGACTGAAAAAAAATGTGCACAACAACATATAAATAGATTTCATGAGATAAAGCCTCGTACGGGGACAACAGCCTGAGTAAGCCTCAGGCTTTGCTACTGCGATTAGATATCGGAATCAAAAGTTATATTAACGGTTCCTCGGTAACTGCTATCGTCATGCATCGTTGCAACTGAATCTTTCGGCACTTCAAAATGCAGCAGGCTAGGCTCTCGAGTGGGCGACCCTGCTGGCATTAAATGCTCCAACCCAGCCCCCCCTATCGTCAGAGGACGCCGTACTACCGGCTGGCCTGTACCGTCTACCCAAGGACTTGGCAGGCTGACACTGATATCGACAGGTACATCGTGGGAACCGTTGCTGATCAGACAGGTTCCAGTTCCCGCTTGACTACAACTGAGATCCATTTTAAACGGCGTAGAAGTCAAGATGAAAAACCGCAAGTCACCCAATAGTTTCTCGGGTCGTCTTCCATGATTGATCCACTCCATCCAGCCTCCCTTGGGCGCCAGGGCAACACTGTCGGCGGACATTTTGACGTTGACGTCCTGCTTTACCGCCAGGTTTAAATTGAATGTCATTGCAGCGTCATTGGGGGTCAAGGCCCCCATATCGAAATCACCTCTGGTGGAGTAAGTATACGACCCTTGATAGTCGCCAGTTATCAATTGTTCCGGTCGAACGGCTCGCAACTCATAATGCACATCGAGCCTTTGCAACGACATGCCGGGAATGTTGTATTTCGGACTCCTTGAGCAAGTGGTGACGTGCTGGGGTGTCAACCAAAATGCCGTAAAGTCTGTTCCATTAGGATCAGCACCTTGGGAAGTACCATTGACTTGCTGGCAGGGAGCAGTTGCCTCAGCCCACGAGGGTTGCCAGAGATAGGCGTGATAATCAAATACAGGCAATTCCCCCGGATGTCCGATTATCGACTGCGCTGTATTACTCAAGCGATAACGGGTCCCCACTCCGGCAATGCGAATTTCGACCTCCGCCGTTGCCCCAGGAACCACCGCATGTTGGACAGTAAATCGACGCCATGTCGCCGGAAAGCCAAAGGGGATCACACCATCTTTTGGAATGCCCGCTAACGACATAAAAGCAATAGGAAAGCTGTTACTTCGTATTCCCCTACTGTTGCAATTACCCGGAAATTCCGTGCAGTACCCGGTGACAGGTGTGTTATTGATAATCTGCGCGATTCCCGGATTAATCGGATCCGGCCTGATCTCGGCTTGTACGTCCAATACAGCGGCATTGGCTAAACTTGCAAACCCGCAAAGTGCCGATCCCAGCACCAGACGGTTGATTAACTCGTTCATTTGACTGTCCTGTGTACGCCATGTTCTCACTGCTGTTGTATAAGTACCCATCAACTGGCTTTCTCAGACTTATAAGCAGCGTCGGCCAAGGTGTCCGGATGACACCGCAGATCCCCTACCATCAGCACATCATTCTCTCGACGCTGGGAGGCTGGATCGAGCCTGAACTGGCATAACAACTGACTGTCGTGCCGCACTTCGAGTGTAGGAGAGTTCTCACTAAGTTCCATTGAAAAGAACCCATCGACTTCGCTGACGCCACGACTGGCATGGTTGATGACGTGATGGCCTTTCAAAGGTTTTCCACTGGCATCCAACAGGCGTCCCATCACGGTCACGGTCTTCAGAATGCGCACCTGGCGATAATCCACCCCTCCCTTGTTCAAGTGATAGGTGGTGCGCGCAGGCTGGATTGCCGCCGCGGGAACATCAGTGCCCTTGAAATCAAAATTCACCGTGCCGTTCTTGTATGCCGAAACGGGAATGAAATTGCGCCCCGGCCGCAATGTGGCATGGGTACCGGCAAAGTCGTCGGCCCGCAACTCGATATCATCGAGATCGCTCTCGACATCGACGATCATTCCCGCCTCTCCGGTCGAGGTCTGGCTACTCAATACAAGTTTTTTGCCACTGACCGCCAAGGTACTGTCCAGATTCAAACCGCCGCTGATCTGACCGTTGTAGGAGGAACGTTGCGCATGCATCGAACCGCTGACCTGGTCGGTCTTGAAATCAGCCGTGCCCGCCTGACCTGTCCCGTACACGTCTCTACTGACGGTTGCAGAAACACTTTGCAGGACGTGATCCTTGAGGTCTCGACGATAGGTAACGGACGCGTTGGGGTCCCGTCCACCGTCACGCGATGTACGTTGACCAACGCTGCCGGTCACCTGGTGACCGTCGGACCCCAGAGCCATGCGCAGGCTGATATCGATCCCGCGGTTGCGCTGGTCGGCAGTGCCAACCGTACCCGGTCGATCGAACACCGCCACGCGCCAGTCCGCGCTGTTGCCGAACAACTGTGCGTTGCGGGTCCAGCTCAGGTCTACGCCCAATCCTTCGCTGTAACCCTCGCTCTGGGACACTTGCGCACTGAGCGAACTCTTGCTGTTCAAACGATGATTCAGCGACAGCGAAGTATTGCTGGTCTGTCCGTTGTAGGTGTTGCGTTGACGGATGTGCGTCCCGTCCGGCAGCACCTCGTAAGTGTTACGGGTGTCCAGCCAACTGCGCTGATGGCGCAACACCACACTGCCGCCGTTGTAGCGATGCACACCTTGCACCTCCATCCCCGTGCCTTCGCCCTTGGTCTGGGAAAGACTGGTGTAAAGGGAAGTTTTCTCGCCCACCGTCCAGTCGGCGGAGGTGCCCAACTGCATCTGCTCCTTGACCTGACGGGCGGAAAGCCCCAGGACAATTCGCGGATGCAGCAAGAAGTTAAAGGCTGCGCCTGCCGTCAGATCACCGTCATCGCGCTCCTGCCAATTGCTGAACAGTTTGCTCTCGCGACCGGCGAACAGGTTGTAGCGCCAGCGATTTTCCGGGTTGCGCCAGTTATTGGGCTTGTAAATAAGCTCTGAAGTGGTGGTAATCACTTGACCGTCCTCGACCAGGCGTACTTCCACTTCGTAGATTCCACCGGGCAACGGACGCGTATCCAGCGTCTGCAAACCGCTCGCCACCTGCTGACTGTTGATCAGCACACCGTTGCGATAGATTTCCACCATCGCTTGTCGGTTGGCGGTCACCGTAATGGGATAGAGACTAGGGTTGGCGTTGTCGATCGCCAGGCTATCGGAACTGCCATACATCAGACCCATTACCGTGTCGGGACCTCGCCCGATGGTGCGCACAGACCGAGTCAGACCTTGGACACTGGGCGTGAAATACCCGGCACGGATGAAGCGGCCCTCCAGTTCCCGTTGGGTATGCAGTTCATGGACAGCATGCTTGATGCCCGTGTCCATCCCTGACATACGCGACAGCTGAGCATTGAACGTGTTCGTCCAGTTGCCCAGGCTCGCGCTGGCCTCCAGGCCATAACGGCCGGCGATATTCTGCTGCTGACCACCGCTGATATTCAGTTGATTGCGCACAATCATGCCGTGGCTGCCGCCTTCAGGCTGATCATGAAACAGTCGGGTCTGCGGATCGCGCTCGGCGTTCGCCGTCACCAACGACACCATGGAATCTTCCAGGCTGTAGTGAACCGACTGCAATTGCCGAGGGCAGCCACTTTTACAGGCACCCAACGCCACTCCCTGCGTCAAGAAAGCGGCCCACTCATCACGCTCGCTCGACGCAAGGTCACTGTTGCGTGTGTCGGTAAAGTTGATCAGCGTCACTCGCTCATCGCGGGTCAACAGGATCATGGCTTCACCCAGAAACTGTCGATCGACTTCGACGCGAACAGCCAACGGAACATCAAAGAAAAACTCATGAAAATCTGCAGGCAAACCTTCAGCCTGCTGGAGCAAACTTACGGACTTGTTCGCAGGCTTGCTTTCACTGGCAAGCGCACCTGCGCAAATAATAAGCGCAAGCGCCCCTGCGATAGGAGTCGTCGGAAACATTGATCAACATCTCAAGTTAGCGCTTGCATCTGCAAGAAAGAATGCGACCGGCTACGCCGGCCACATGAAGGACATCCTGTCAGTTAGAACTTATCCAGCAACCATCAAGGCGCGTCGAACATCACACTAACGTTTCCGGTGTAGTTACCTTCCTGATATTTGCCGCTCGGTTCAACTGGCTGAATGCTCAGGGGAACGATGATTTCTGAGGGCGCACCACCAGCAGCGATAACGTCTACGTCGCTGCCCACAGTCAACGCAACGTTATTGAACTTGACGTTCAACTCAATCTCGTTTGCGCCAGAGCTCAAGACCGCTGGGGCCAGCAGAGTTGCCTTGATGGCAGGGGCGGTGCCAGTGGCAACGGAGCTTTTAGCCCTGAAGTCACGGCTGATGCCTTCCAGCTGGGAAGTTGTATTATTCCAGAGCAATTGCTGAGGATCTCTTACAGTGTCGTGGCTGACTGGCTGCACATAAAAGTCGGCGCTCGGAATATCAGCGACAACTTGAATGTTGTGAGTTTGTGGAACAGCCAGGGCAGCCGAGGAAACAAAAGCCAAAGCAAGCACCGGGGCAGACATTGCAACTTTCTTGAACATTGGATTCACCTTTAAACATCGGATTAATAGTGCGTGCTTTGGCCAAGCGACGAAAGTCAGGCACCGGGTTGTTGATCAACACCAGCAAATAGGGTGTTGCGTTTCAACGGCGCGCATCTTCTCGTTTTCCGTAGGACCGGTATGCAAGATCTATCCGAACATTCTGTAGGATAAATCTCTGCCGCTTAAACACTTTCGCGCGCGAATAATGAAAGAGGGCCGAATGCTGTCGGCCTGATGCGCAAGTGGTGTCGGTGAGTGTTCATCAAGGAGGCAGGGCGGGAGATGCCGGGGATGAAAGAGGTCTTTTAGGTGGAAATCCATCGGGTGATCATCACCCGTTTGATGCGCCTCTACCGGCGCACAAAAAAAATCCCGATGCACAGGCATCGGGACTTGCTTAAACGCATAGAAACACCCGCATCGGAGCGTTACCGCTTGCCCTTCTCAGGAACACCTTGCGCGGGATAATGGACTATGATTCGATTCGATAGATTACCGGCCTTATCGGTAGCCGTCACGCCAAATTCATACCGTTTCCCCGATTCCAGGCCGGTAACAGCAAACTCGAGTTCTTTCGTACGTCCCAATTCACTTCCGTCTTTGTCGACAATATAAGTGACATCCTTAGAACTGTCGGACGACTCATCCCAACTCACGGTAATAGCAGGATTCGAGGTTCTCACGTTCGAAGGGTCTGTGGGTGCTGTGAGGTCTTCAAAACTAACGGTAACACACAGAGGGTCCGAATAATTGAACTCCTCATCAACAGTGCGAATACAATAATGATGGTCGCGTCCTTCCTGCGGAGTGGTATCTCTAAAAGGGGGCTTATCTACTATATCGAGCAGCACTCCATCTCGTTTAATTTCATAGCGCGGCTCGCCGACTGAAACTCCCCCCCCATTCCAAAAAAAAGAAACTCCGTCGGGCCGATGGTCGAAAGGAGTAAAATGATCTGGCGGAGAGGGGTTAACCACTAATAACGTTTTGAAAGGTAACAGAACCAGCTGGCCACCCGTCGTAATAGCTTGAAAAGCATATGCTCTATCTGGGGCCAAACCAGTTTTCGTAATAGTATGCGCACCTACAGTGTAC
>NZ_JBOIBY010000653.1:0-6549 GCF_050739655.1 Pseudomonas sp.
ATGCGCTGCAACGCTGGCTACCCAAGTTGGTACTCGCGCCGAGCATGCTGATCGTGTTGGTTGGCTTCTACGGTTACATCATCTGGACGTTCATTCTGTCCTTCACCAACTCCAGCTTCATGCCGAGTTACAAGTGGGTCGGCCTGCAGCAATACATGCGCCTGATGGACAACGACCGCTGGTGGGTCGCGAGCAAGAACCTTGCTTTGTTCGGTGGCATGTTCATCGGTATCAGCCTGGTGCTCGGCGTGCTCCTCGCCGTGTTGCTGGACCAACGCATCCGCAAGGAAGGCTTCATCCGCACCATCTACCTGTACCCGATGGCGCTGTCGATGATCGTCACCGGTACGGCGTGGAAGTGGCTGCTCAACCCGGGCCTGGGCCTGGACAAGATGCTGCGTGACTGGGGCTGGGAAGGCTTCCGTCTCGACTGGCTGGTGGATCAGGATCGCGTGGTGTACTGCCTGGTGATCGCTGCCGTGTGGCAAGCCTCCGGGTTTGTGATGGCGATGTTCCTCGCCGGGTTGCGCGGTGTCGATCAATCGATCATTCGTGCCGCGCAAGTTGACGGCGCGAACCTGCCGACCATCTACCTGAAGATCGTGCTGCCAAGCCTGCGCCCGGTGTTCTTCAGCGCCTTCATGATCCTGGCGCACATCGCGATCAAGAGCTTCGACCTGGTGGCGGCGATGACTGCGGGCGGGCCGGGCTACTCGTCCGACTTGCCAGCGATGTTCATGTATTCCTTCACCTTCAGCCGTGGCCAGATGGGCATCGGTTCGGCCAGCGCCATGCTGATGCTCGGTGCCGTGCTGACCATCCTCGTGCCGTACCTGTACTCCGAGCTGCGAGGCAAACGCCATGACTAATCAACTGGGCAAACCCACCCTGAGTTTCAGCCGCATTGCCATCTACGCCACGTTGCTGCTGGCGGCGGCGGTGTACCTGATCCCGCTGGTGGTAATGCTGCTGACCAGCTTCAAGACACCTGAAGACATTCGCACCGGCAATCTGCTGAGCTGGCCAACCGTGGTCGACGGGATTGGCTGGATCAAGGCCTGGGACGTGGTCGGCGGCTACTTCTGGAACTCGGTGAAAATCACCGTGCCGGCGGTGCTGATCTCCACCTTCATCGGGGCCATGAACGGCTACGTGCTGTCGATGTGGCGCTTTCGTGGCTCGCAACTGTTCTTCGGTCTGCTGCTGTTTGGCTGCTTCCTGCCGTTCCAGACCGTGCTGTTGCCGGCTTCGTTCACCCTCGGCAAGTTCGGCCTGGCCAACACCACCACGGGCCTTGTGCTGGTGCACGTGGTCTACGGCCTGGCGTTTACCACGCTGTTCTTCCGCAACTACTACGTGAGCATTCCGGATGCGCTGGTCAAGGCCGCAAGGCTCGATGGCGCGGGCTTCTTCATGATTTTCTGGAAGATCCTACTGCCGATGTCGATTCCGATCGTGATGGTCTGCCTGATCTGGCAGTTCACCCAGATCTGGAATGACTTCCTGTTCGGCGTGGTCTTCGCCAGTGGCGATGCCCAGCCAATTACCGTGGCCCTGAACAACCTGGTCAATACCAGTACCGGGGCCAAGGAATACAACGTTGATATGGCCGCCGCGATGATCGCCGGGCTGCCGACACTGCTGGTCTACATATTCGCTGGCAAGTATTTCCTGCGTGGGCTGACGTCCGGCGCGGTCAAGGGGTAAAAGCATGGCAACTCTCGAATTACGCAACGTCAACAAGACCTACGGCGCCGGTTTGCCGGACACCCTCAAAGACATCGAACTGAAGATCGACGATGGGGAATTCCTGATCCTCGTTGGCCCATCGGGCTGCGGTAAATCGACCTTGATGAATTGCATCGCCGGCCTTGAAACCATCAGCGGCGGGGCAATCCTGGTGGACGACGCCGACATCAGCGGCATGAGCCCCAAGGATCGCGACATCGCCATGGTGTTCCAGTCCTACGCGCTGTACCCGACCATGAGCGTGCGCGACAACATCGCCTTCGGCTTGAAAATTCGCAAAATGCCGACGGCGGAAATCGACGAAGAAGTCGCGCGGGTTTCCAAGCTGTTGCAGATCGAGCACCTGCTCAATCGCAAGCCGGGCCAACTCTCTGGTGGTCAGCAACAGCGTGTGGCGATGGGGCGCGCCCTGGCACGGCGGCCGAAGATTTACCTGTTCGACGAACCGCTGTCCAACCTCGACGCCAAGCTGCGGGTCGAGATGCGCACTGAAATGAAACTGATGCACCAGCGCCTGAAAACCACCACGGTCTACGTGACCCACGACCAGATCGAAGCCATGACCCTGGGCGACAAAGTGGCGGTGATGAAGGACGGGATCATCCAGCAGTTCGGTACCCCGAAAGACATCTACAACAACCCGGCCAACCTGTTCGTGGCGAGCTTCATCGGTTCGCCACCGATGAACTTCATCCCGCTGCGCTTGCAGCGCAAGGAGGGTCGCCTGCTGGCGCTGCTCGACAGTGGCCAGGCGCGCTGCGAATTGCCGCTGGGTATGCAGGACGCCGGGCTTGAAGACCGCGAAGTGATCCTCGGCATGCGTCCGGAGCAGATCGTGCTGGCCAGCGGCGAGGCCAATGGCCTGCCGACCATCCGCGCCGAAGTCCAGGTCACCGAGCCGACCGGGCCGGACACGCTGGTGTTCGTCAATCTCAACGACACCAAAGTCTGCTGCCGTCTGGCACCGGACGTGGCGCCGCAGGTGGGCGAGACTCTGACCCTGCAATTCGATCCGTCGAAAGTGCTGCTGTTCGATGCCAAGACTGGGGAGCGCTTGGGGGCTGCCGGGTTGCCGCAAGTCGAGAGCCACGCTGCGAACGTCGCGCAATTCAAAGGCCGCTGAAGATCAAAAAAACTGTGGGAGCGAGCCTGCTCGCGATGGAGTGTCAGTCGACATCGATGCAGCTGAAACACCATCGCTAGCAGGCTAGCTCCCACAGGTTAGTCCCGGGGATACGTGGTGGATGGCCTGTCATCCGCCGCAACTGATGTAACCGCGTTAAAAAAGAAAAGTTAATAACAATAAAACGAGGATGTAGGGATGAAGAACAAGACCAGCGCTCAGCTTATCTGCCAGTTATCCGCGATTGCCGCGATTGCCGCGATGACGCTGGCCGGTAGTGTTCACGCGGCTGAAGCGTTTAGCGCCGATTCACAATGGATGACCGGTGATTGGGGTGGCGAACGGACCAAACTGATCGAGCAGGGCATCGACATCAAGATGGACTATGTCGGTGAAGTGGGTGGCAACCTGCACGGCGGTTTCAACGACGACAAGACGGCGCGCTATGCAGACCAGTTCGGCCTGGGCGCGGCGTTGGACCTGGAGAAATTGTTCGGCTGGGATAACACCCAGGCCAAGATCCAGCTCACCAACCGTAATGGCGAGAACATCTCCAACGACCGCATCGGCGACCCGCGTGCCGGCACCTTGAGTTCCTCCCAGGAAGTCTACGGCCGTGGTCACATGGTTCGTCTGACCCAGCTGTGGGTCAAGCACCAGTTCTTCGACAACAAGCTCGACGTCAAAGCCGGTTACTTCGGTGAAGGTGAAGACTTCAACACCTTCCCGTGCGAGTTCCAGAACCTGGCGTTCTGCGGTTCCCAAGTGGGTAACTGGGCCACCAACATCTGGTACAACTGGCCGATCAGCCAGGCGGCGATCCGCATCAAGTACAACATCTCCCCTGAGTGGTATGCGCAGATCGGCGCGTACAACCAGAACCCGACGCAACTTGAACACGGTAACGGCTTCAAGCTCAGCGGTAGCGGCACCGAGGGTACCGTGCTGCCGGTTGAACTGGTCTGGCTGCCTAACCCTGGCAACCTGCCGGGCGAATACCGTGTCGGTTATTACAAAAGCACGGCCAGTGCCGATGACGTCCTTGAGGATGACAACGGCGATAATGCGGCCACCAGCGGCAATGCCTATCGCAGCCACAGCAGCAAACACGGCTACTGGTTCGTGGCACAGCAACAACTCACCAGCCACAACGGTGATGCCACCCGTGGTCTGAACATCGCGGCCAACGCCACTTTCCACGACAAGGACACCAACATCGTCGACAACTACCAGTCGCTGATGTTCGTGTACAAGGGCCCGTTCGATGCGCGTCCAAAAGATGACGTCGGTATTGGTTTCGCCCGTATCCATGTCAACGATGACGTGAAGAAAAACGCCGAACTGACCAACGCCGCCAAAGGTGTCAGCAGCTACGAGGATCCGCTGTTCTCGCCATTGCGCGAGACTGAGTACAACTACGAGCTCAACTATGGCTTCCACGTGACCAACTGGCTGACCGTGCGCCCCAACCTGCAATACATCACTCATCCGGGCGGTGTGGATGAAGTGGATAACGCATTGGTCGCCGGTCTGAAAATTCAGTCGGTGTTCTGACGTTGTTGCGATAAGCTCCTCTCAATGTGCGCATTTTGCGGGCAGCCCAGGCTGTCCGCTTTTTTTTGGGAAGGCGCAGCCCCGCTGACAGACGTTTTTCAGGACCGTTGCACATGCTTGAGCATCCGCTACAACGCTTCTTCAAATCCTTGCGCGAACGTCCGGTGTTCGCGTGGGAGCGCTATCAGAAGCGCGATGTGCTGGTGATCGATCATCCGCTGTGTCAGGCGGTGTTCAGTCGTCAGGGCGCGCAGTTGCTGCACTTCCAGCCCAGGGGGCAGAGACCCTGGTTGTGGTGCGCGGCGAAGTGGCCGCAGGTCGGTGCCATTCGTGGCGGTGTGCCGGTGTGCTGGCCCTGGTACGGCCGTCATCCGAGCGAAAACGCCTGGCCGTCCCATGGTTGGGCGCGATTGCTCGACTGGAAACTGATCGACAGCAGTAGTGACGACGATGGCGTGCGCCTGCACTGGCAGCTGGAGTTGTGCGACTGGCAAGTGGACCTGCATGCGCACCTTGGCCAAAGCATGGAATTGCGCCTGAGCACCGAGCATCAGGACAGCCTGCCATGCCAATTGAGTCAGGCTCTGCACGCTTACTGGCGTATTGGCGATGTGGGTGAGGTAGCGCTGTCTGGGCTCGAAGGCGCGCAAGGTTACGACCATTTGAACCGGCAGATTTGCCAGCAGGAAGGCGATTTGCGTGTGGACGGTGGTTGTCAGCGGGTGTTCCAGCATGACGGTGAACTGCAGCTCAACGACCATGCGTGGGACCGGGCGCTGTGCATCGATACTGGCGATAGCGCTGACACCGTTGTCTGGCATCCGGGTTCGCGGCCGTTGCTGGGGGTGAGTTGGAATGAAATTTCAGAATTTGTTTGTGTAGAGGCGGCCAGCGGGGGCACCGACAGTTTGTGCCTTAAGCCTGGGGAGAGGGCGCATTTGAGTTTGCAGGCGCGGGTGGGGGGGTAGTTCAGAGTCTTGCGGTGCGCCGTCTGGCCTCATCGCTGGCAAGCCAGCTCCCACAGGTTTTGTGCTCGACGCGATCACGGTGGGAGCTGGCTTGCCAGCGATGGGGCCGGATCAAACGACACAAGATCAACCGGTGTCAGTTGAACTCATCACCCACCGGATACCGGCTGGCATTCAAGCTCTCCTTGATCTTGCGCAAATGCGGCTGGAAATCCACGCCCCGGCGCAAGGTCATGCCAGTTGCCAGTACGTCCAGCACGGTCAACTGAATGATCCGCGAGGTCATCGGCATGTAGATGTCGGTGTCTTCCGGCAGCGGAATGTTCAGGCTCAGGGTGCTGGCCTTGGCCAGTGGCGAGTTTTCCGCGGTCAGGCCGAGCACCGAAGCGCCGTTTTCCCGGGCGATGCGCGCAACTTCCACCAGTTCGCGAGTGCGACCGGTGTAGGAAATGATCACGAACAATTCGCCGGTATGTGCCACCGAAGCAATCATGCGCTGCATCAGCACATCAGCGTGGGCGGTCACGGCCAGGTTGAATCGGAAGAACTTGTGCTGCGCATCCAAAGCCACCGGCGCCGAGGCACCGAGGCCGAAGAAGTGGATTTGCCGGGCCTGGATCAACAGGTCGACGGCGCGGCTGATCAGGTTCGGGTCCAGTGCCTGGCAGGCGCTGTCCAGGGAGGCGATAGCGCTGCCGAAGATTTTCTGGGTGTAGGCTTCCGGATTGTCGTCAGCCTCCACCGCGCGGCTGACGTACGCCGCACCGCTGGCCAGGCTTTGCGCCAGTTGCAGTTTTAACTCCGGGTAGCCGCTGACGCCGAACGAGCGGCAGAAGCGATTGACCGTTGGCTCACTGACCGAAGCGGCCTGGGCGAGGGCGGCGATGCTGAAACGGGTGGCCTGCTGGGGATTGAGCAGGATTACCTCGGCGACTTTGCGCTCGGCCTTGTTCAGCTCTTCAAGGCGATTCTGGATCTGCTCCAGTAAATTTCGCACGCGGTCCATATAAGTATCCTTTTCACCTGCGCCGATAAGCGCGCGGCTAATGCAAAAAGGGCCTTTGGTGAGGCCCGTAACGGTGGCCTATCCTACTGATGGCTCCGACCGACCACCACTCGGAATCTGTATTTTGCGAAAATGTTGTGGTTATTACT
>NZ_JBOIBY010000654.1:0-5920 GCF_050739655.1 Pseudomonas sp.
CATTGATATTGAATGTGCCGGCCCCTTCGCGGGCAAGCCCGCTCCCACAGGGACTGATGACAGGTTCAAATCGAGGGCGTATCCACCTGCTCCAACATCCACTTCACAAAATCCCGCACCTTGGGCACTTCCGCCGAATGTTCCGGATACGCCAGGTAATACGCGTCGGTGCTGGGCATTGCATGCTGCCAGGGAATGACCAGCTTGCCGTCGGCCAGCTCCTCTTCCACCAGAAAGCGCGGCAACAGCGCCACGCCACAGCCGACCTGCGCGGCACGGATACACATATAAAAGGTTTCGAAGCGCGGGCCGTGGTAACTGTGCTCGGTGTGGTAGCCCTGGCTGTCGAACCAGTCATGCCAGGCCTGGGGGCGGGAGGCGTTTTGCAGCAGGACCAGATCGGCAAGTTGCGTCGGGTCGGTGAATGGCGTGTCCGGCAGGCTGCCGGGAGCGCACACAGGGACGAGTTCCTCGCTGAACAGCTTCAGGCATTCGGTGCCGGGGCGTGAGCCTTGGCCGAAGTAGAACGCCAGATCGCTGCGACCTTGCAGTAGATCGTCGGCTTCCTGTTCGTTGCACAGGTCCAGATGGATCGAGGGATGGCGCAGTCGCCAGCCTTTCAAGCGTGGTACCAGCCAGCGTGCGCCAAAGGTCGAGGGTGTTGATACGCGCAGGACCTCTGTCTCGCCGCCGTAGGAGCGCAGGTAGTGGGTCGACATCTCGACCTGCGTGAGGATTTTTCGCACCTCTACCAAGTACAAATCACCGGCTGGAGTCATTTGCAGGCGTCGGCGCACCCGGCGAAACAGCAAGTGCTGCAACAGCTCTTCCAATTGAGCAACCTGCTTGCTGACGGCGCTTTGCGTCAGGTTCAGCTCTTCGGCGGCCCGGGTGAAGCTCAGATGCCGGGTCACGGCTTCGAAACACTGCAGCGCAGCGATCGATGGCAAATAGCGTTTGTTCAGCATGGGCGGTCCTTTGTTCTTGTCTCTTTATTGCCAGCAATGCACAGCATGAATAAACGGAATGATATCTCTCTTAATGGTCGTTTGTTGAGTAACCTGCGTGGCGCTAAAACTACAGATCTGATCAGCCGTGATCTGGCGGCTGCACATGTTCTGTTTTTTGCTCGAGGAGTGACCCATGGTTGCCGCATTGCTTGATCGTCTTGGTGTGAACCCGGCCCTGTACCAGAACGGCAAAGTGCCGGTGCATTCACCTATCGACGGCAGTCGTATCGCCGCCGTGAACTGGGAAGGCGCTGCTGAAGTCGAGCAGCACATCAGTCGCGCAGATCATGCGTTCGAACTGTGGCGCAAGGTTCCGGCACCGCGCCGTGGTGAACTGGTACGGCAACTGGGCGATATTCTGCGTGAATACAAGGCCGATCTCGGCGAGCTCGTGTCGTGGGAGGCCGGCAAAATCACCCAGGAAGGCCTGGGTGAAGTTCAGGAAATGATCGACATCTGCGACTTCGCCGTCGGCCTGTCCCGCCAGCTGTACGGTTTGACCATCGCCTCCGAGCGTCCCGGCCACCACATGCGTGAAACCTGGCACCCGCTGGGTGTTGTCGGCGTGATCAGCGCCTTCAACTTCCCGGTGGCGGTTTGGGCCTGGAATGCCACGCTGGCACTGGTGTGCGGCAACCCGGTGATCTGGAAACCTTCGGAAAAAACCCCGCTGACCGCGCTGGCCTGTCAGGCACTGTTCGACCGCGTATTGAAGAACTTCAGCGATGCACCACCGCACTTGAGCCAAGTGATCATTGGCGGGCGTGACGCCGGCGAAGCCCTGGTCGATGACCCGCGTGTCGCGCTGGTCAGCGCCACCGGCAGCACTCGCATGGGCCGTGAAGTGGCGCCGAAAATCGCTGCCCGTTTTGCCCGCAGCATTCTCGAACTGGGTGGCAACAACGCGATGATCCTTGGCCCAAGCGCTGATCTGGACATGGCCGTTCGCGCCATCCTGTTCAGCGCCGTCGGCACCGCCGGCCAGCGTTGCACCACCTTGCGTCGCCTGATCGCTCATGAATCTGTGAAGGAAGAAATCGTCACCCGCCTCAAGGCCGCCTATTCCAAAGTACGTATCGGCCATCCTCTGGAAGGCAACCTGATCGGCCCGCTGATCGACAAGCAAAGCTTCGACAACATGCAGGACGCGTTGGAGCAGGCCCTGAGCGAAGGTGGTCGCGTGTTCGGTGGCCAGCGTCAACTGGAAGACAAATTCCCGAATGCCTATTACGTTGCGCCCGCCATCGTCGAAATGCCGGAGCAGAGCGATGTGGTCTGCCACGAAACCTTTGCACCGATTCTTTACGTGGTCGGTTACACCGATTTCAACGAAGCGCTGCGTTTGAACAACGCTGTACCGCAAGGCCTGTCCTCGTGCATCTTCACCACCGACGTGCGTGAAGCCGAGCAGTTCATGTCGGCAGTGGGCAGCGACTGCGGTATCGCCAACGTCAACATCGGCCCAAGCGGCGCGGAAATCGGCGGTGCGTTCGGTGGCGAGAAAGAAACCGGTGGCGGTCGTGAGTCCGGCTCCGATGCATGGCGCGCGTACATGCGTCGCCAGACCAACACCGTGAACTATTCGCTGGAGTTGCCGTTGGCCCAGGGCATTACGTTCGATTGAGTGTTTAATCGAACAATGATCCCCTTGTAGGAGCGAGCTTGCTCGCGAAGAACCTTCAGACAACGCGTTTAACCAGCAAGCAAGCGTTTTCGTTGACGTTTTTCGCGAGCAAGCTCGCTCCTACATTAGTTTGTTAGGTTTCTGTTGGAGTCTGGCAATGCCGTTACGCGAAGAGTGTCTGTGGGAAAAACTGACGCCGCAAAGGCCCGACAACGCGGCGCTTAAAGGTGAAGTGACAGTTGATGTTTGCGTCGTCGGCGCCGGTTTCACCGGGCTGTCGGCGGCGGTGCATTTGCTGGAGCAAGGCAAGACCGTTTGCGTGCTGGAGGCACATCGCGCGGGCCATGGTGGCTCGGGGCGCAACGTCGGGCTGGTCAACGCCGGCATGTGGATTCCTCCGGACGAGATCGAGGCTGGGTTCGGCGAGACGGTTGGCAGTCAGCTCAACCGCATGCTGGGGGCGGCGCCATCGCTGGTGTTCAGCCTTGTGGATAAATACAACATCGATTGCCAGTTACGCCGCGAAGGCACGCTGCACATGGCGCACAACGCCCGTGGCGAAGCCGATCTGCGCAGTCGTGAAGAACAATGGAAGCGCCGTGGTGCGCCGGTGGAACTGCTCACCGGTCAAGCCTGCGAACAGGCTACAGGCACCAAGAAAATTGCCGCCGCGTTGCTCGATCGGCGAGCCGGCACACTCAATCCAATGGGGTACGTCACAGGGCTGGCCAAAGCCGCTATCGGCCTGGGTGCTCAGGTGTTCGACCACTCCCCGGTAACCCGACTCGAACGTCAAGGCCAACGCTGGTCGGTGCAGACCGAGCAGGGTTCGGTGCTCGCAGAACAAGTGGTGATCGCCTCCAATGCCTACACCGAAGGCGACTGGACCGAGCTGAAGCGCAATTTCTTCCCCGGCTATTACTATCAAGTGGCCTCGGTGCCGCTGACCGAAGAGGCCGCGCAACAGATCCTTCCCGGTGGCCAGGGTTCCTGGGACACCCGCCAGGTGCTCAGCAGTATTCGTCGGGACAAAGACGGCCGTCTGTTGCTCGGCAGCCTGGGCAACGGCAATCAGAAACCCGCCTGGTTCCTCAAGGCCTGGGCCGATCGCGTTCAGCAGCATTACTTTCCCTACCTGAAACCGGTGGAGTGGGAATGCACCTGGACGGGGCGCATTGCCTTCACTCCCGATCACTTGATGCGCCTGTTCGAGCCGGCGCCCGGCATAGTGGCAGTTACCGGTTACAACGGTCGCGGCGTGACCACGGGAACGGTGGTCGGCAAGGCGTTCGCCGACTATTTGTGTAACGGAAATCCTCAAGCGCTACCGATTCCCTTCGCGCCCATGCAGCCATTGGCCGGGGCAGGGTTGCGCAGCTGTCTGTATGAGGCTGGTTTTTCGCTGTATCACGCGGGCCAGTGCCTGCGGATCGTTATCTGATTGTTGAAATGTGTAGTCTAAAGCGGCGCTTTTCGGCGTAGCGACTAGCCTGTAGTGGTGCGTGTTGTAGCAGTTGCGCACCAGCAGTGTGCAGTTCGGTGACGCACGTTGTTACAGGCTGGTTGCACGTCGTTTAAAGCCGCGGTTGCAATGATGGCGCACCAGGGTTGCGCCTAAGGAAAAATTTGGTTTTACCTTCCGCGGTTTAGACGGTTGCACGCCCAATGAAAATGGGACCGAAACAGTCGAAAAAACAATAATGCAGCGACTTTTTGAAGAATAAAAAACCGATGGCACGGCACTTGCTCTGAGCAGTCAGTGAAGTCGCAGTGCCAAATTAAAAAAACCATGGAGCACCACCTCATGTCCCAGACGTTTTACAAGAAAGGCTTTCTGGCCCTCGCAGTGGCAACTGCGTTGGGTGTTTCTGCGTTTGCTCAGGCTGACATCAAGATCGGCGTAGCGGGACCAATGACGGGCGCCAACGCGGCATTTGGCGAGCAATACATGAAGGGTGCACAGGCTGCAGCCGATGCGGTCAACGCAGCGGGCGGCGTAAACGGGGAAAAAATCGTACTGGTCAAGGGCGATGACGCCTGCGAACCGAAACAGGCTGTGACGGTCGCCAAAGACCTGACCAACCAGAAAGTCGCCGGCGTGGTCGGTCACTTCTGCTCCTCCTCGACCATCCCGGCCTCCGAGATCTACGACGAAGCGGGCATCATCGCCATCACTCCAGGCTCCACCAACCCACAGGTTACCGAGCGCGGCCTGAGCGCCATGTTCCGTATGTGCGGTCGTGACGACCAGCAAGGCATCGTGGCCGGCGACTACATCGTCGACGTGCTCAAGGGCAAGAAGGTTGTCGTGCTGCACGACAAGGACACCTATGGCCAAGGCCTGGCTGACGCCACCAAGGCACAACTGGTCAAGCGCGGCGTAACGCCAGTGCTGTACGAAGGCCTGACCCGTGGTGAGAAAGACTTCAGCGCCGTCGTGACCAAGATCCGTGCCGCTGGCGCCGACGTGGTCTACTTCGGTGGCCTGCACCCAGAGGCTGGTCCACTGGTTAAACAACTGCGTACCGAAGGCCTCAAAGACGTGAAGTTCATGTCCGACGACGGCATCGTGACCGACGAACTGGTGACTACCGCTGGCGGCCCGCAATACGTCGACGGCGTGTTGATGACCTTCGGCGCCGACCCACGCCTGCTGCCAGACAGCAAGACTGTGGTAGACGCCTTCCGCAAGGCCGGCACCGAGCCTGAAGGCTACACCCTGTATGCCTACGCTTCGGTCCAGACACTGGCTGCAGCATTCAATGGCGCCAAGTCCAACAAGGGCGAAGACGCTGCTGCATGGCTGAAGAAGAACCCGGTCAAGACCGTCATGGGCGAGAAGACCTGGGACAGCAAGGGCGACCTGAAAGTGTCCGACTACGTGGTTTACCAGTGGGACAAAGACGGCAAATACCACCAGCTGGAAAAACAGAAGTAAGGGCTGACGCGATCGGCTGATCCTTACGGTTCCCTTGTAGGAGCGAGCTTGCTCGCGAAGAACCTTCGGTTAACGCGTTTAACAGCAAGCTAGCGTTTTCGTTGACGTTTTTCGCGAGCAAGCTCGCTCCTACAGGGGGCGGTTGTGGGCCGGCTGAACGTGGCTGACATTGCTCCTGCGTAGATCTGTATTTTCCTAGAAGAACCGCACACCCGGGGTGTGCAGGTTCTCACTGCGTGAGATTGCGTTATGGATGGTATTTTCCTGCAGCAACTGGTCAACGGCCTGACCCTCGGGTCGGTCTATGGCCTGATCGCCATCGGCTACACAATGGTCTATGGCATCATC
>NZ_JBOIBY010000655.1:0-7977 GCF_050739655.1 Pseudomonas sp.
GTGTCATTGATCGTTCCCACGCTCTGCGTGGGAATGCAGCCCGGGACGCTCCGCGTCCCAACCGCGGACGCGGAGCGTCCCGGGCTGCATTCCCACGCAGAGCGTGGGAACGATCAATGACACGACCTTGTTTCTTCAGGCTGTACTGGTGGGAGCTTCACCATGTTGAACACCCTTCTTCCAATCCTGTTGTTCGCCGCCGTGGGCCTTGGTGTCCTGGGCGCATTGCGGCGGGTGGCCATGTGGCGTCGGGGCCGGGCCTCGAAGGTCGATCTGATCGGCGGCCTGTTCGCCATGCCCAAGCGCTACATGGTCGACTTGCACCATGTTGTCGCCCGTGACAAATACATTGCCAACACCCACGTGGCTACGGCCGGTGGCGCGGTGGCGTCCATCGTGCTGGCGATTCTGGTGCATGGTTTCGGCCTGCACAACCGCATCCTCGGTTACGCGCTGCTGCTGATGTCGGCGGTGATGTTCGTCGGTGCCATCTTCGTTTACCTGCGTCGTCGCAATCCGCCTTCACGCCTGTCGAAAGGCCCGTGGATGCGCCTGCCGAAAAGCCTGCTGGCTTTCTCGGCGTCGTTCTTCCTGCTGACTCTGCCGGTGGCCGGGATCCTGCCGGAGAACTTCGGTGGCTGGTTGCTGGCGGTGATTCTCGGCATTGGCGTGCTGTGGGGCGTGTCGGAACTGTTCTTCGGCATGACCTGGGGCGGGCCGATGAAGCACGCCTTCGCCGGTGCGCTGCACCTGGCCTGGCACCGTCGCGCCGAACGTTTTGGCGGTGGTCGTTCAACGGGCCTTAAACCGCTCGACCTGAACGACCCGCAAGCCCCCTTGGGCGTGGAAAAGCCCAAGGATTTTACCTGGAACCAACTGCTCGGTTTCGACGCCTGCGTGCAGTGCGGTAAATGCGAAGCGGCGTGCCCGGCGTTTGCCGCAGGCCAGCCGTTGAACCCGAAAAAGCTCATTCAGGACATGGTCGTCGGCCTGGCTGGCGGCACCGATGCCAAGTTCGCCGGTAGCCCGTATCCAGGCAAGCCGATTGGCGAACACAGCGGCAACCCACATCAACCGATCGTCAACGGTCTGGTGGACGCCGAAACCCTGTGGTCCTGCACCACGTGCCGCGCCTGCGTCGAGGAATGCCCGATGATGATCGAGCACGTCGATGCCATCGTCGACATGCGTCGCCATCTGACCCTGGAAAAAGGCGCGACCCCGAACAAGGGTGCCGAAGTCCTGGAAAACCTGATCGCCACCGACAACCCGGGCGGTTTCGCGCCGGGCGGGCGGATGAACTGGGCGGCGGACCTCAACCTCAATCTGATGAGCGAGAAGAAGTCCACCGACGTGCTGTTCTGGGTCGGCGACGGCGCATTCGACATGCGTAACCAGCGCACCTTGCGCGCCTTCGTGAAAGTGCTGAAAGCGGCCAAGATCGACTTCGCGGTGCTCGGCCTCGAAGAACGCGACAGCGGTGACGTGGCCCGCCGTCTGGGCGACGAAGCGACCTTCCAATTGCTGGCCAAGCGCAACATTCAGACCCTGTCCAAATACAGCTTCAACCGCATCGTTACTTGTGACCCGCACAGCTTCCACGTGTTGAAAAACGAGTACGGCGCGTTCGATGGCAACTACCTGGTGCAGCACCACAGCACCTACATGGCAGAAGTCATCGAGGCTGGCGCGCTCAACCTTGGCCAGCACAAAGGCGACAGCGTGACTTATCACGATCCGTGCTACCTCGGCCGTTACAACGGCGAATACGAGGCGCCGCGTCAGGTACTGCGTGCCCTGGGTATCGAGGTCAAGGAAATGCAACGTTCCGGTTTCCGCTCGCGCTGCTGCGGCGGTGGCGGCGGTGCGCCGATCACCGACATTCCGGGCAAGCAACGTATCCCCGACATGCGCATGGAAGACATCCGCGAGACGGGGGCCGAGCTGGTAGCAGTGGGTTGCCCACAGTGCACCGCGATGCTCGAAGGTGTGGTCGAACCCCGACCGTTGATCAAAGACATCGCCGAACTGGTGGCTGACGCACTGCTTGAAGAAGACGCGCCTAAGTCCGCCTCGTCGGCTAAACGCGAACCCGCGGAGGTGCACTGATGAGCGACATTATCCGCCGCGACCCCCGCGCCGAATGGATCGCCCGTAACCGTCTGCATCCGCTGCATGCGGCCATGCAACCGGCGCAACATAGCTGGATGGGGCCGAACGGCATCATCCGCAAAAATCTGCATGGCGTCGGTTTTATCGGCCCTAACGGAATCAAACGAATTGACCGCAGCGGCGCGCAACAGGGCGGCTCGGCCAAGCGTTCGGCCGCCGTTGAAGTGCAATTGCCGCTGCATCAAGTGCCTGCACCTGCGTTCTACATCAGCGTGGTGCCGGACATGGTCGGTGGCCGTCTGAGCAGTCATGACCGTGACCTGCTGGGCCTGGCCCATCAGTTGGCCGGCAAGGACGGCGCGGTGCTGGCGGTGGTGTTTGGCGAGCATAAGGAAAGCGCTTTTGCCACGGCCGGCGTCGATCGCCTGCTGGTGCTGGATGGCGAAGAGTTCAGTGGTTATGCACCGGAGCAACGTGTCCAGGGCCTGCGGGCTGTGGATAACCAGTTCAACCCGCGTCACTGGCTACTGCCGGACAGCCGCAGCGGTGGCGGGGAACTGGGTCGACGCTTTGCCGCCGCCCTGGGCGAACGCCCGGCCACTCGGGTTTGGCAGGTCAAGGATCAGGAATGTATCGGCCGCGCCGGTGCAGGTTTGCAAGACTTGGCCCGCCCGGTCGCACGTTTGATTCTAGCGG
Organism: Pseudomonas sp.; assembly: GCF_050739655.1. GTDB lineage: Bacteria > Pseudomonadota > Gammaproteobacteria > Pseudomonadales > Pseudomonadaceae > Aquipseudomonas. The sequence continues at coordinate 2,809 of NZ_JBOIBY010000655.1, forward strand.
CCGTTGAATGCGCGGAGCCGGTCAGCGAAACCCGTCACGAAGCCTTGCCGGTGGAGTTATCCACAGCCATCGCGCGCAGTCTCTCGCGCATCGAGGATTTGGGCGCGGTGGCAGTGGACCCGGCGGCGATCCCGATGGCCGAAGCCGAGTTCATCTTCTCCGGCGGCAATGGGGTCAAGGATTGGGAATTGTTCCACCAGACGGCTGCTGCACTCGGCGCCACTGAAGGTGCTTCCCGGGTGGCGGTGGACGATGGCTTCATGGCCCGCGACCGTCAGGTTGGCGCATCCGGTACCTGGGTGACCGCACGGGTCTACGTGGCCGTGGGGATTTCCGGGGCGATCCAGCACCTGCAAGGCATTGGTGCCTGCGACAAGGTGGTGGCGATCAACCTCGACCCTGGCTGCGACATGATCAAACGGGCCGACCTGTCGGTGATCGGCGAGAGCGCCGAGATTCTTCGAGCCTTGATCGAGGCGCTAGAGGCTTACCGCAACGATGCCAAGCGCGATGCGGCATAAGGGAAGGAAAGGGTTATGAGCACGAAAATCATTAGCCTGGTGTCCATCGGCGCCCACCCGACCTCTGGCCGGCCACGACGCGCGGAGCAGGATGCGCGGGCGGTGGAACTGGGTCTGCAACTGGCTGGGGATAACTTGCAGGTGCTGCATGCCGGCGATGTCGCCGAGCCTGCGCTGCGGGCTTATCTGGGCATGGGCCTGGAACAGCTTCACGTGCTGGAACAACCGGAAGGCGCCGATGCACTGCCGGCGTTGACCACGTATCTGCGTGACGCCGGTGCCCAGGTGGTGCTGACCGGCAGCCAGGCGGAAACCGGCGAAGGTTCGGGCATGCTGCCGTTCCTGCTGGCTGAAGGCCTGGGTTGGCCGCTGGTGGTGGGGCTGGCGCAGGTCGAGTCCATCGATGGCAACTCGGCGCTGGTGCTGCAAGCCTTGCCCCGTGGTCAACGTCGTCGCTTGAAGGTTCGCTTGCCGTTCCTGGCAACTGTGGATAACGCTGCGCCCAAGCCGCGGCAAAGCGCCTACGGCCCGGCCCGCCGTGGTGTGTTGCAGGCCAATGATGTGGAGGTCGTCGACGATGAGTTGCTGGCGGTCGCCACCTTGCAACCGGCCAAACCACGGCCAAAACGCCTGAAAGTGATCAAGGCCAAGAGCGGCGCCGACCGCATGAAAGCCGCGACGGCCAAGGCCAGCGGTGGTGGCGGGCAAGTGCTCAAGGGCGTGACCGCGCAAGCGGGTGCCGAGGCGATCCTCAAGTTGCTGATCGAAGAAGGCGTTGTTCGCTAACTCTTCCGTCGCACCGCCGATCGTTCCCACGCTCTGCGTGGGAATGCCTCCACGGACGCTCCGCGTTCGGCTTTTGATTGGGACGCAGAGCGTCCCTTGCTGCATTCCCACGCGGAGCGTGGGAACGATCACCATACAAGAACCCACCAAGGGCATACCAAACCCATGACCGTTGAATTCCGTTCCGCCCAGCGCAACGATGCGCGGGAAATTGCGCGCCTGTTCCAGATTTCATCCGAGGGTGCTTCAGATTACATCTGGAGCCAAATTGCCGAACCCGGCCAAAGCCTGCTCGACGTCGGCGCCTTGCGCTACGCCCGCGACGGCGTGGATTTCTCCTGGCAGAACTGCCTGATCGCCGAGGCGAACGGGCAGGTCATCGGCATGATGCACAGCTACGTGATGCGTCACGATCCGTTCGCCGAACCCGTGACCGATCCGGTACTGGCGCCCTACGCCACCATGGAAATCCCCGACACGCTCTACATCTCCAGCCTGGCGCTGCATGAGGGGTGGCGCAATCAAGGCCTCGGCAAACAGTTCCTCGCTTACGCCTACGACCGCGCCAACCAGCTTGGCCTCAATGGCCTGAGCCTGATCGATTACGCCGCCAACACCGGCGCCCGGCGTTTCTACGAGCGCCATGGGTTTCGCGTTGTCGATACTTGCCAGATCACGCCGCATCCGATGATTCGGGTTACGGGTGAGGCTTACCTGATGTATCGGCCCTAAGGGTAATGCCAGCAGCGAGCGGGACTTGTATTCACAGCGCCTGCGTAGGAGCTGTGTAGGAGCTGACGAGTGAAACGAGGCTGCGATCTTTTGACTTTATAAAAGGCAAGATCAAAAGATCGCAGCCTTCGGCAGCTCTTACAGTTCTGTGGCCACTATCAGAACTGATAGTGTCGATTTTGAATTCGGTTTGATACGGTATCGAACAGCTCAAACGCCTCCACGAGGACGCCGTCGATGCCTACCTCTCGCGCCTTTCAACATTCCGTCACGAGAACCGTGCTGCTGGCGACGGATCTGCAACGCAGCGTTCTCGCAGAACTGGACCGTACAGGCCCGAATCCTTTCGCTTACACCCCCTATGGTGAACAGAGCAGGCCGCTCGCGGCAGGCGCTCGCCTGGGGTTCAACGGACAACTGCGGGAGCGGTCGACCGGTTGGTACCATTTGGGCAATGGGCATCGGGTGTACAACCCGGTGCTGATGCGCTTTCAGAGCCCTGACTGGCTGAGTCCGTTTGAGAAAGGGGGATTGAATGCGTATGCGTATTGCAAGGGGGATCCGATCAACTACGTGGACCCTACAGGTAAATTCTGGCAGAGCGTTTTACCGTTTATTCAGCGAGGTTTAACAGCGGCTCTGCACACGATGGCTCCGGCCGCGATGTTATTCGCGCCCGCGCCGGTTACAGGGGTCGCTTTGCACGCTACTCGTTTCAGCCTGCTCGGCTCCGTTGGTAGCTTCACCGGGGCGGTGATGAGTTCTGTCGGAATGCAGTCCGGAGCTGCCGTTAGTGCTGCGGGGACGGGGGCTTTGGTGACTGGCGCTGCCGTACGCGGAGCTGTCGCATTGAAGGCTGCCTACCAGAGCAATAAATTTTGGAAGATATTGAGAGACAACGTTAGAAGTATATTGGGATTGGCAAAACCACCGAAGGCCGTAAAAACGGCAATTCCTGATGAAGTCATCTCTCAGAAAAATTCAGTCAGTTCAAGCTCAGGAACTGAATCTGGAGGAATCGATTCAATAAAGCTTCAGGCAGAGAAAATCAGGCAACCCTAATCGCATTGCACTACATTTTTTACTGTGCGCTGATCAGGATGCAGCACTGGTTCAAGGAGCTTTCAGCGCTTGTTCATAAAACCCGGTTTTTATGAGTGGGTTGGCCATGAAGCCGCTGATGCGTTTGCTCCTTGCCTGGGTTGTCCTGGCGTCGACGGGATTGCTGGCTGCTACCCGCCCGAACGCACCTGAACCGCGTGTCTTGCCCGAACCGGGCTTCTATCAATGGTTGGCGTCGGAACAAGGGCAGAAAGCCTCCCTGACGCAATTGCGCGAACGTTGTGACCGTGTGCCAGAGCCCGGGAATAACCTCGACTGTTCGGTAACGGTGATCGCCCGAATGTTCGAGCTCAAGGCCGTCAATCAGTTGCCCGATTACTACCTGGCGATCCAGCGCCGACACGCTCGGGCCATCAAGGCCGATCCAGAACTGAAAGTCCTGTTCTCGATGTTCGGGGATCAGTCGTTAGCAACTCTGCGCACAACAGGCGATTTCTCGGTGAAACGCACGCCGCAGCACCAAAGGTTGAAAATTCATCCGTACGCCAGCGACCACTTCATTGCGCAAGAGATGCTGCCATTCATCGATGTCAGCGCTGCCAACGGTCATACGGCGCGTTTCGTCCTTGATACAGGCGCGCCGCAAACCCGGGTCAATGTCGACACCGCGAAGCTGATGGGGATCAGGTTGCTGACCGACTCCCATTACGCCTACAGCACGTTTTACGGCGAGAACAATCTGTCGGCCAGGCTTGGGGTCATCGACTCGCTGAAGGTCGGCTCAAGCGAATTCAGGAACGTGCTGGTGTTCGTCAGTGATCGGGACAACCTGCTGGGGCTGGACCTGATCAGTAAATTGGGACCGCTGAAAATCACCCGCAAGACCCTGGAGCTCAACCCCGCACTTTCCCCGCGTTGCGACTCGCCGATTACCTACACCCGCATCGACCTCAACCAGCGACTGACCATCGCGGCCAGTCTGGACAATCGAGACACGCAGGCGATCGTCGATACCGGCAATGTCGACTACCTGACGTCCGCGTTGCCCGGTGAGCAAATCAATGTGGTGCAGACACTGACCCCTGGAAACTCCCCGCTCGATACTGCCGACAGGCAACGCTACCAAACCTTCAAGGGCGTGCTGAACCTGCCGGGCCACAGCCTGCCGATTACCTACAAATACTATCCGGGCTTCACCATCCCGCCGTCCTGGGTAAGGGGGCGGTATGTGCCGTCGGTGCTGCTGGGGTGGCGGGCGTTTGATGATTTTGAGATGAACCTGAATATCGAAACGGGTCGGTCGTGTTTCAACAAGGTGTGACGATTACGGATCATTCGATGTGTTTACCCACAATCCCTGTGAGCGCTTCTGTGGATAACATGTTTGCCACTTGCTCAAGCCCTTGCAGATCACGGCTTACAGCCATCAGATCAAAAAACAACCAACCTAAACTGCGGTTTTTCAAAGGATTTTTTAACGGGTAGGGCGATCAGCTAACAGGATTTTGCCCCCAATCTCTGTTGGCGCTTCTGTGGATAAGATGTTCGCTTACCGCTACAGGCCATATAAACCGTGGCTTTCGAAGAGTTGGTTAAAAAATGTTCAAATCGTTCGTTTTGGCTATTCAGGTATCTCCAGAACGCAGCAAATTCGCGGCTTGCAGCGGTTTTCCACAATGACCGCAAAGTTTCCCCCAAAGTCTGTTGGTGCTTCTGTGGATAAGGTGTTCGCCATACGCTGCAGGCTACGTATTACGTGATGTTCAGAGAATTGATCAATAAGTGAGCAGGTGCCGTGGAAAACGGGCGTTCTGAATAAGTCACGGATTTTATTCAGTTTCTGTGGAAAAAATTTGCAGACTTTCCACAGTTGTCCCCAGTTGCTGTGGGTGGAGATGTGGATAACTTGTTTGCGGAAGGCTGAGGGGCGCGTGGGATATAGCGCTGAACGGAATAGGTCATATTTCGTACAGTTCTATTAAGAGAGATATGTGGTGACTTTGAGGACGCTTTCGCGAGCAAGCCCGCTCCCACACTTGATCGAGGTGACTGCGATCCAATGTGGGAG
>NZ_JBOIBY010000656.1:0-6581 GCF_050739655.1 Pseudomonas sp.
ATGGTCCGGCCTTCTTCGGCGAGAGAGCGGATCACCCGCAGCACTTCCCCGACCAGTTCCGGGTCGAGTGCCGAGGTGGGTTCATCGAACAGCATCACCTTGGGCCGCATGGCCAGGGCTCGGGCGAGGGCCACCCGTTGTTGCTGTCCCCCGGAGAGAAACGCCGGGTACTCGTTGCGCTTGGCCGCCAGCCCCACGCGTTCAAGCAAGGCTTCGGCCCGTTCAGTGGCCTCCGCCTTGCTCTCACGCAGGACCTGGGTCGGCGCCTCGATGAGGTTTTCCAGCACCGTGCGATGGGGCCAGAGGTTGAAGTTCTGGAACACCATGCCCAGGCTCGAACGGATGCGAACAAGCTGTTTGGCGTCGGCCACCAGCGGTGCGCCGGGGCGGGTGTGATTGAGGTGAATACTTTCGCCGTCCACCAGAATTCGGCCCTGATCCGGTACTTCGAGCATGTTGATGCAGCGCAGCAAGGTGCTTTTGCCCGAGCCACTGGCGCCGATCAGCGAGATCACTTCACCTTCGCGGGCCGTCAGCGACACGCCCTTAAGCACTTCGATATTGCCGAAGCGTTTGTGCAGTTGCTCGACTTCGATCATGGTCCGCGCGGCGACAGGCTGGACCGGCGCCTCGGTTGCCACACTGGTGATCACCGGCCGGGGCGCTTCCCCTTTCAATACCTGAACGAAATCGCGAATTCGCTGACAGGCCTCCGCCAGGCGCTCTTCACCCAAGGTAAAGGACAGGCGCACAAAGCCTTGCGCAGGCTCACCGAAAGCGGCGGCATCGAGCACCGACACCCGCGCTTCACGCAATAGACGCCAGGCAAATTCCAGCGACGTAAGGCCTGTGCCGCGCACATCCACCAGCACGAACATCCCGGCATCCGGCTTGAGCACAGAGATTCCCGGGCAATCGGCCAGCCCCGCCACCACCAGATCTCGGCGGCGGCGATAGATGTCACGCATGCCGTGGGTCACTTCATCGTGTGCCTGGACAGCTTTGAGTGCGGCTTCCATGACGAACCCGGGCAAGCCGTACAGCATGCTCAGCACCAGCGTTTCGGCATGCACGACCAGGGCGGGGTTCGCGATGATCCAGCCGATTCGCCAACCGGTCATGGCATGGGATTTCGACAGGCTGCCAATCACCACGCAGCGCTCGGCCATGCCTGGCAACGCCGCCAGGCTCAGGTGTTCACGCTCGAACGACAGGCTCTCGTAAACCTCATCGACCACTACCCACAGATCATGGGCGATCGCCAGGTCGGCGATGGCTTGCAGCTCTTCGCGGTTGAGCACCACGCCGGTGGGGTTGTTGGGGTTGGACAGGAAAATCGCCCGCGTACGCGGGGTGATGGCTTTCGCCAGCACGGCCGCATCGAGGCGGAAATCATCGGTCGCCGCACACGGCACGCGCACCAGCGTGGCGCCGGAGGCTTTGAGCGTTGCTTCGTAGGTCACGTACATCGGGTCGAGGGCAATCACTTCGTCGCCGGCACTGAGCAGGCACATCGACGTGACGTACAAGGCGTTCTGCGCGCCCGCCACGGTAATCACGTTTTCAGCTTGCAGTTCACGGGCGAAGAGCTTGCTGTAGCGCGCCGCAATGGCCTCGCGCAAGGCTGGGCGCCCGGCAATCTCGGTGTAGTGGGTATCCCCTTCGCGCAGCGCCTGGATGGCGGTATCGGTGATGAAGTCGGGGGTGGGGAAATCCGGGTCGCCGACACTGAGAATGATCACATCCTCCCCCCGCTGCTGCGCTTGGTAAGCCGCGTAGTGAATATCCCAAGCGGCTACGCCTTGGCCCGAGATCCGCTCAACAAAGGGTGAAAACCGCATGCCAGTGCCTCGTTCGAATAGAAGAAACGCAAGCCCGCAACCAGCCGGGAAAGAAGGTGGAACGAACATAATCTAGGCTGAACACTCGTTCAACAGAAAACTCATCGGGGTGCGCGTTCAGCGTAAACAGGTCGTTTTTACGACAGTCACGGCGTTTTTGCGTATCGATGCCTTGAATCAAAGCAGTCGTCATTCTGGCGTCTATGCTGCTGTGATATTCCATGGTCGGGAAAATCCACGATGCATCCAGCAACACGCCAGCTGCCGCTGTTTGCCGTGCTCGTACTCGCCGGCTGTGTGCGCTTAGGGCCGGACTTTCAGCCACCCGGCGAAGCCTGGGTCGATCACTGGAACACTCCGGCTCTTGAGCACGCCAGCCAACGGGCAGTGCATCCAGATCTCCGTCAGTGGTGGCAAGTCTTTGCCGACCCGGTGCTGGATCAGTTGATAGCCGAATCCGACGCCCACAACTCCAGCCTGAAAATCGCCGGTTTGCGCGTCATGGAGGCCCGCGCACAATTGGGCATCGCCCAGAGCAATCTTTATCCGCAGCTGCAGCAGGTCAGCGCTGACAGCCTGTACGTCAAGCGTCGACAGTACGGCGGCAACAATCCGGTCGACCGCAACTTCTGGCAGCACAGCGCCGGCTTTGATGTGGGTTGGGAACTGGATTTCTGGGGCCGTTTCAGTCGGGCCATCGAGTCGTCCGATGCCAGCTATTTCGCCGCCGAGGCCAACTATGAGGACGTGCTGGTGCTGCTGCGGTCGCAAGTCGCCGACAGCTACTATGCCCTGCGCACCACCGATGCACGCTTGCGTGTGGCCCAGGAAAACGCCCGGCAGCAGCAGCGCAACTATGAGATCACTGAAAAGCTGTTCAAAAGCGGGCAGACCGCCGAACTCGACCTGCAACAAGCCAAGACTCAGTATCTGGGCACCTTGAGTACGATCCCCCTGCTGGAGGATCAGATCGGGCGCATCCGCAATTCGCTGGTTGTATTGATCGGCCGTCCACCCGGCGCATTGCCTTTGCTGGTCGACAACACCGAATTGATCCCGCTGGTCGACCGCGCCGTACTGCAGGACGTCCCGGCCAATCTGCTGTTGCGTCGGCCCGATGTACGCGCAGCCGAGCTGAATGTCGCCGCCCAGTCCGCGCTGATTGGCGTGGCCGAAACTGATTACTATCCGTCGTTGACGCTGCTGGGCAGCATCGTCTGGTCGGCCGATACCCTGAGCGGCACGTCCCGCAACCTGGATCTGGTCGGTGGTCCGAGCCTGCGCTGGAATGTGTTCGACTATGGCCGGATCAGCAACAACGTACGCGTGCAGGATGCGCGCTTGCAGCAATTGATCGAGGTTTACCGCGACAAGGTACGCCAGGCTGCCCGGGAGGCGGACGACGCGGCCAACGGCCTGACCCGTTCACTTGAGCGCGAACACATCCTGCGAGAAGCCGAAGGCGCGGCCAAACGCTCATTGGAGCTGGCCAACTCGCTGTATCGTGAAGGTTATTCAGACTTCCAGCGCGTGCTCGATGCCCAACGGGCGCTACTCGATGCCCAGGACAACTACCTGCTCAGTCGCGGCGATGCGGTCAGCAACGTGATCGCCCTGTACAAAGCCCTGGGCGGGGGGTGGTACAGCGCCCAACCCAAAGTCGATGCACAGACGCGCCAGCAAATGGAACAACGCACCGACTGGGGCAACTTGCTGAACGACCCCGCCGCCGACAAGCCCGTTTCCCAATTGCCCAACCAGGTGAAAGACCATGAGTGAAGCCGCGCCCTCCCCGCCACCTGAGCAACCCGCCGCCGACCCGACGAAAAAAGGCATCAAGTGGGTGTTGCTGCTGATCATTTTCAGCCTGGCCTGGTACCTGTTGGCAGATCGCTTCACGCCTTATACGCAACAGGCACGGGTCGGCGCGTTTGTGATTCCGGTGGCGGCGGAAGTCGCCGGCCGGGTCATCCGCGTCAACGTACGCAACAACCAGGACGTCAAGGCCGGAGAAGTGATCTTCGAGATTGACCCGCAGCCGTACCAGATCGCCGTCGACCGTGCCCGCGCGGACCTGGAATCCACTCGCCGGCAGATCGGTGCCAGCACCGCCGGTATTGCCTCAGCCCAAGCCAATCTGCGGGCCGCACAGGCCAACGAGCTGAAAGCGCGCCAGGACAATCAGCGGCTTGAAGGCTTGTATCGCGATGACCCAGGGACCATTTCCGTGCGCCTGCTGGAAGTGTCGCGGGCCAACCGCGAAGCCGCCACCAGCCAGGTCGCCGCAGCTCGCGCCGAAGTACAGCGCGCCCGTGAGCAGGAAGGTGGCAACGAGGAAGACAACGCCCTGCTGCGCAGCGCCGCCACTGCGCTATCGAAAGCCGAGCTCGACCTGACCAACACGCAGGTCCGAGCGCGCTCGGCGGGTCTGATTACGGACTTGCGCACTGATGTCGGCCAATTTGCGGCGGCCGGTAATCCGGTGATGACCCTGATTGCAATCCACGATGTGTGGATCAGTGCCGACATGACCGAGAACAACCTGGGTTTGGTCAAGACCGAGACGCCGGTGTCGATTGTGCTGGATGCCCTGCCCGGCGAAGTCTTTGAAGGTCGCGTGCGCAGCATCGGTTATGGCGTCGCCGTTGGCCAACCCACTGCGCCCGGCAGTCTTCCGACCGTGCAAAACAGCCGCGACTGGTTGCGCCCCGCCCAGCGTTTTCCAGTGGTCATCGAGTTTTCCCCCGAGTCGCTGGCGATGCTGCGTGACAACCGCAGCATTCGTGCCGGTGGTCAGGCCGAGGTCATGGCTTTTCCTTCTGAGGGCAATCTGTTGAATCCGCTTGGCCATGTGTTCCTGCGGCTGATGAGCTGGATGTCGTATGTTTACTAAGCCGCAGCGCGCGCCGAGGGTTCAGCGTGCGCTGCGCCTGGCCAGTGGCACAGCGATATGCCTGGCCGTTAGTTTTGGCCTGGCGCTGCCGATCCCTTTTTTGGCACCGGTACTGTGTGCGCTGTTGTTGGCCTCAGCCAATCGCCCGTTGCCCTTCAAGGCGGCCGTCATACTCGCACTGGCCGCCATGCTGACCACCGGCATCGGCCTGCTGCTGATCCCGGTCCTGCGTTACTACCCCAACAGCGGCGTGCTGTTGATTGGCCTTGGCCTGTTTGTGGTGTTTCGGTTTGGACTGCGCGGTGGCAATAACCTGATCGTGACGTTTCTGGTGATCGGCCTGACCATGATCTCATCGGCGGGGGTTGCCGACTTTGGTTTGGCGGTGACCGTCATCACAGCCATGGTCGCGGGCCTGTTCCTGGCCGTCTTGGTGGGCATGTTCAGCCATTGGCTGTTCCCCGAACCCGACAACGCCCCAGCGCCACCCGTCGCGCCGACCTTCCCTGCGAGCGAAGTGAACCGCATCGCCTTACGGGCCACCCTGATCGTGATACCGGCCTTCCTGATGGCACTGATCGATCCGGCCACTTACCTGCCGATCGTCCTCAAGGCGGTCAACCTGGGGCAGCAGAGTTCGACAACCTCAGCGCGCAACGCCGCCCGAGAACTGATCGGTTCGACCCTGCTCGGCGGCCTGTTGGCCATCCTGTTCTGGTGCGCGCTGAGCCTGTTCGTGCACCTGTGGATGTTCTTTCTATGGATGCTGCTGTTCGCCCTCATCGTGGCGCGCAAGCTCTATGGCCTGAACCCGAGCCCGCTGAGCCCGGGGTTCTGGCTCAATAGCCTGATGACCCTGATTATCCTGCTGGGCCAGTCGGTACAGGACAGTGCGGCGGGCAAAGACGTACAAACCGCTTTCGCCGTGCGTATGACGCTGTTCATCGGCGTGACGCTTTACGCGTGCTTGATGGTTTATCTGCTGGAACAGCGGCAACAGAAGCAGGTTCAGGGATTGACCTGATAACCCTTGCCTTGCAGGCAACTGGTATAGGCCGTCGAGGTGTTCGCAGTGTTGGTTTTCTCCTGCGCGCGGCGCTCCTGGCGTTGGCGCGAACCACCTACCACGACACCCGCTGCTGCAGTCTGCTTGGCACGGTCCTGGCGATAATCCTGCTGTTTATCGCTGTCGACGCGATCGTAGAACTCGTCATGCTGACGCCCGCGCACCTGAGCCGCGGTGGCTCCCGCCGCCGCACCCGCCGCGGCGCCCTTGACCCGCCCGCCCGAAGGCGTCGACGAGGTCGATGCCGTTTGGCTGGCGGCAATGTTGTTGCACTCGGTGATGTCCGTTTGGGTCTGTTGCGAACTCTGGCCTTTCATCGGCACCACCGATTGTGCCCAACCCTGGACACTGAAAAACGACAATGCGATGCACAGGCTGATAGGTGACAAGCGTTTCATGATGACCTCCGACAGCTGCCGGATTGGGGGAGTCCAGAGAGTGTAGTCCACCATCGGGCTAGCTCCGGGTAACGTTTCGACCATTGCAGGGTGTCAGTAGGTAAAGATGCCGAATGTGATGGCCCCATCGCTGGCAGGCTAGCTTCCACAGGTTCTTGTGTCAGCCACATATTTGCGAACGATGCAAAACCTGTGGGAACGTGGCTTGCCCGCGAAGCGGCCGGCACATCCAATATTAATGGTGCCTGACACACCGCCTTCGCGGGCAAGCCCGCTCCCACAGGTTCCTGTGCCAGCCACATCATTTGTGAACGAAGCAAAACCTGTGGAAACGTGGCTTGCCCGCGAAGCGGCCGGCACATCCAATATTAATGGTGCCTGAC
>NZ_JBOIBY010000657.1:0-1193 GCF_050739655.1 Pseudomonas sp.
GAACATGCCAAAGCCCCGCCAGCCTCAGCAGCAAGGCCTCTGTCGCCAAGGCCGATGCCTCATGACGCAAAAAATCTTCGTTCGTGTGAAGGTCGCAAACCAGCCGCACAGCCGCCGGGCGAAGTCCCTCCTTCAGGGCGTCGATCGATTCATCATGGAAGTGCAGCTCCTCCGTATCTCGGTAGCGCTCCCAATCGAGATAGTCCAAAGTGCGGAACGCGACGAGCGTGTCGATCGGTCGCTCGTTACTGGTGTCGTCTCGTGCCAGCCGGACATTTTCATAGAGAAACGGCAAGATATCGAATTGAACCCGCGGATTGTTCGCCTTCAACATGAGAACGCTTTTGACCCGCGCAAGATCCTGATCTCCAGAAGCCGTTTGCTGATTGATCAGCCGCCTTAATCTTTCAGCAAAATTCGAGTCGAAGCTGAGCGAGTAATCAAGCAAAAGTTCGGAGCGACCGGCCTGCAGCGCTCCCTGCACAGCCGTCTCCGCTGAGACAAAGAAAGCCCTAGGCCCCTGAATAACCGGTATTATAAATTCATTGCCATCCACGCCAAGGCCAAGGCTCAGGTCTATTCCACCTGGCTGATCCGTACTAACCAGGCTTCGCAGCGCTGCGCACTCAGCAGCGCGCTCATCAAGCTGCTGCCAAGCCTCCTGATGATTGAAAACTACCGCTCGATACAACTCATCGATTACTGTCGGCTGCACGCGCTTCCTCCTTGATACCACTCACGCCCTTGGAACGCCCTCAGTCAGTTTTAAGAGCCAATAGGCATCTGCTGAGACTTAATTGTTGAGCGCCGAGAGCCTCAGCGCAATTGCAGATGCACTATGCCTGACGCCTGCTCAGCTATCCAAAACTCGCTAGCTTGCAGGGTCGATGACGGAATTCAAAGTTACAGCACAACTCGCTTCGTCGCGAATGAGGTTCGCTTAGCTAGGAGAGCTGCATTTTTTTGGTGCTGGATTATCGCTGGGCTATTTCAAACCCCAGCCGTTGAAGCGTGGTGCGCTCTGCGGCTTTCAACTTCTTGACAGCCCAGACCAAGAGATTTTTGGGCCTTGAACTCGCGACATAGGCGAGCCTTGCCGCTTCCAAGTTCTTGTCACCAATCCAATCCGCCCAATGTGACTGATCCCCTCGCCTGGAAGCTGAAACCAGCATTGTCGCTTCGTGGGTTTCTCC
>NZ_JBOIBY010000658.1:0-8398 GCF_050739655.1 Pseudomonas sp.
CTCCCACACTGGTGCTGTGTACGATACGCACCCTGTAGGAGCGAGGCTTGCTCGCGAAAAACGTTAACGATGACGCGAGCGTCCTGAATGGTCGCGGCGTCTATGGTTTTTTCGCGAGCAAGCTCGCTCCTACAGAACTTTCAAGTATTCGCCAGGATGCAGGTGGTGCTGACCACCGTCGCATACTCTCCATGCAGATTCCCCAGCGACATCCCGTGCACCTCCTCGGCCGAACGGGGATTGCCGAAAAAATCGGCCTTGTCGAAGGTGAAGCACGCATCCTCCGCCACCCACGTATCAAACCCCAGATTGCCCGCCGTGCGCGCCGTGGACTCCACCGAGTTGTTTGTCGCCACGCCCACGATAATCAACTGCTCGATTCCCGCCTCGCGCAAATTCGCCTCCAGATTCGTTGAGCAAAAAGCATCCGGCACCTGCTTTTGAATCAGCTGTTCGCCCGGTAGCGGCGCAAAGCGTTCCTGAAACTCCACCCCCGATTGCTGCGGCCAGAACACCGAATCTTCGGACCGGGACAAGTGCTGCACATGAACGATCGGGCGCCCGCTGCCTCGCCAGTAGGCGAGCAGGTCCAGAATGCGTTCCTCGGCCTGCGGATTGTTCCGACGACCGAGCCGAGGGTGAAGGATGCCTTTTTGTTGATCGATGATGATCAGTGCTGCGTTTGGCTTGAGTTCCATGCCAGCGTTTCTCCGGAGCATTAGGTGAAAAGCAAAAGATCGCAGCCTGCGGCAGCTCCTACAAGGTGTAAACGTTTTGATGTGTTTATCGGACAAACCCTGAAATAACCTCGTCCACGCTTGCGCGGCCATCGCCTGCTCACTAACGTAGCGACTTTATTGCGCTACCACCCCCGCAGGAGCTTTGCCATGGCCTCGCCAGCCCTCACACATTTTCTATCCCGGTTCGGCGTTGCCGCAGCAGTCGCGGGGGTTTTGAGCCTGACCGGGTGTCAGAGCTTCAACGCCCAGGACACCCTCCCGCCGACCTCCGGTGTACAGCCGCTCAAGGGTTTGGCACAGAACGTTTCGGTGCGCCGCAATGCCATGGGCATGCCGCTGATCGAAAGCAGCAGCTTCCACGATGCACTCTTCACCCTCGGTTACGTGCACGCCAGCGACCGCATCACGCAAATGGTCACCCTGCGCTTGCTGGCCCAGGGACGCTTGGCCGAAATGCACGGTGCTGATTTACTCGACGCGGACCGCTACATGCGCGCCGTCAACCTGAAGAAAAGCGCCGGTGAGTTGTACAAAGCCTCTTCGCCGCGCCTCAAGCGTTTCTTTGAAGTCTATGCCCGCGGGGTCAACGCTTACCTGTTCCGTTACCGCGACAAGCTGCCAGCCGACCTCGTGGCGACCGGCTACAAGCCTGAGTATTGGAAACCGGAAGATTCAGCGCTGATTTTCTGCCTGCTGAATTTCAGTCAGTCCGCCAACTTGCCGGAAGAGATTTCCGCATTGGTGCTCGCGCAAACCGTCACCACCGACAAGTTGCCGTGGCTGACGCCCTCGGCACCCGACGAAAAACTGCCCTTGGCTGAAAGCGAAAAACTGCAGGGCATCAAGCTCAATGGGCAAGTGCCCGGGCTGGCTGAAATCAGCAAGGCCACCGGTCAACTGTCTGAGCTGAATCTGCTGGGCGCGACTTCCTCTAACAACTGGGCGATTGCCCCGCAACGTAGCCGCAGCGGTAAAAGCCTGTTGGCCAGCGATAGCCATGGCCCGCTAGGCGTGCCGTCGCTGTTCAGCTACGTGCAGATTCGCGCGCCGAAGTATCAGGCGTCCGGCGTCACCCTCGCCGGGTTGCCGATGGTGCTTGGTGGTTTCAACGGCAAAGTGGCGTGGAGCACGACCACCGTGATGGGCGATAACCAGGACCTGTTCCTGGAAAAAATTCGCCGCCAGGGCAACGGCCTTGCCTACGAAACCAATGGCAAATGGCAGCCGGCGATCGTGCGCAATGAAACCTATTTCGTCAAAGGCCAGCGACCGATTCGCGAAGCGGTATACGAAACCCGCCATGGTCCGCTGCTCAACAGCGCTCAGGGGCTGGCACAGGGCAACGGTTTCGGCCTGGCCTTGCAAACGCCGAACTTCACCGACGACAAGACGCTGGATGCGTTCTTTGACTTGTCCCGGGCGCAGAACGTCGAGAGGGCCTCGGACGCCAGCCGCGAAATCCGCGCCATCGCCTTGAACCTGGTGTTTGCCGATGCCAGCAACATTGGCTGGCAGGTCACCGGCCGCTTCCCTAACCGCCGCGAAGGCGAAGGCCTGCTGCCTTCACCGGGCTGGGAAGATCGCTATGATTGGGACGGTTATGCCGACCCGATGCTGCATCCTTACGATCAGGATCCGGCGCAAGGCTGGCTCGGCACCGCCAACCAGCGAGTCATTCCCCACGGCTATGGCATGCAATTGTCCAATTCCTGGTCGGCTCCAGAGCGCGGTGAGCGCCTGGCGGAACTGGCTGGCGTGGGCAAGCACGACACCCGCAGCCTGATCGCCATGCAGTACGACCAGACCACCACCTTCGCCGCCAAACTGAAAAAAATGTTCCAAGCCCCCGGCATGGCTCAGCCGCTCAAGCAGGCCATCGACGCCTTGCCTGTGGCCGATCGCGACAAGGCGCGTGAGGCATTGACCCGCTTGATGGCGTTCGACGGCAAACTCGCTCCGACCTCCAGCGATGCCGCGATCTACGAACTGTTTTTGCAGGAAAGCACGAAACAGATTTTCCTCGATGAACTGGGCCCGCAAAGCAGCCCGGCGTGGAAAGCCTTCGTTGCCAATGGCAAGTTGTCCTATGCCGCGCAAGCCGATCACTTGCTGGGGCGCGAGGACAGTCCGTTCTGGGATGACACTCGCACCCCACAGAAAGAAGATAAACCAGCCATTCTCGCCCGCAGCCTTGCAGCGGCGATCAGCGCCGGCGACAGCCAATTGGGTGGCGATCACAAAGCCTGGCAGTGGGGCAAACTGCACCGCTATGAATGGAAAAATGCCAGTGGCCAAACCGTACGCGGTCCGGTGCCGGCCGGTGGTGATCACACGACCCTCAATACCGCTGCATTCGCCTGGGGGCAGGACTTCAACACCACGTTGGCACCAGCCATGCGCTTGATCGTCGACTTCAGCCAATCCGAACCGCTGACAGGCCAGCTCGCCACCGGCCAGTCCGGCAACCCGGCCAGCCCGAACTACCTGAACAGCATCGATCCGTGGCTGAAGGGGCAATATCAGAGCCTGCCGATGCAGTCGCAAAACTATGACAAGGTCTACGGAACCAAGCGTTTGACTCTGACGCCGGGCAAGTAAGATCAAAAGATCGCAGCCTGCGGCGGCTCCTACACCGATCCTGGGGCTCTTGATCGTTCCCACGCTCTGCGTGGGAATGCCTCAACGGACGCTCCGCGTTCGGCTTTGGACTCTGGGACGCAGAGCGTCCCGGGCTGCATTCCCACGCAGAGCGTGGGAATGATCTGTAACGACCGCTCCACATAGCAATTGTCGATCAGACGATGCGATAGAACTTCTCCCCTCGCCCCCACCTCTCACCTAACAAGTCCCTCCACCTGGATACCCGACGTGGACCTTGTCATCGCGCGTCCCGAAGGCCTGTATTGCCCCGCCGGCGATTTCTACATCGACCCGTGGCGGCCGGTCGAGCGCGCGGTCATCACCCATGCCCATGGCGACCATGCCCGCACCGGCAACCAGCACTATCTGGCGGCGGCGCCCGGTGAAGGGATCTTGCGTTCACGCCTTGGCCAGGACATCAATCTGCAAACTCTGGCCTACGGTGAACGCCTGCTGCACCACGGCGTCACCCTGAGCTTTCACCCCGCTGGCCATGTGCTCGGCTCGGCCCAGATTCGCCTTGAACATGAAGGCGAAGTCTGGGTGGCCTCCGGAGACTACAAGATCGAGCCCGATGGCACCTGCGCGCCCTTCGAACCAGTACGCTGCCACACCTTCATCACCGAATCGACATTCGGCCTGCCCATCTATCGCTGGCAACCGCAGGCGCAGGTCTTTGCCGAGATCAATCAGTGGTGGCAAGTCAATGCCGCCGAAGACAAGTCCAGCGTGCTGTTCTGTTATTCCTTCGGCAAGGCCCAACGCATTCTCCATGGCATCGACGCCAGCCTCGGCCCGATCCTGACCCATGGTGCGGTTGAGCCGCTGAACCGGATTTATCGCGAAAGCGGCGTCTACATACCACCGACCATCTACGCCGGGGACATCAGCAAGAACGACCCACTGATGCGCAAGGCACTGGTGATCGCACCGCCGTCAGCAGGTGGCAGCACCTGGATGCGCCGTTTCGGTGATTACAGTGACGGCTTCGCCAGCGGTTGGATGCGCTTGCGCGGCACCCGTCGGCGACGCGGCGTGGATCGAGGCTTCGTGCTCTCCGACCACGCGGACTGGCCGGGCTTGCTATGGGCCATCGAGCAAACCGGGGCCGAGCGGGTGATGGTCACCCACGGTTCCATCGCGGTGCTGGTGCGTCACTTGCGCGAGAAAGGTCTCGACGCCCAAGGCTTCAATACCGAATACGGCGACGATGGAGAAGAACGTCCGGCCACCGAAGCGTCGTCATGAAAGCCTTCGCCGAACTGTATGCCGAGCTCGACGCCACAACATCGAGCAACGCCAAACTCGCGGCGATGCAACGCTACTTTGCCAATGCAGCACCGGAAGATGCCGCGTGGGCGGTGTATTTTTTGTCTGGCGGACGGCCGAGGCAATTAGTGCCGGTGCGCATCCTGCGCGAATTGGCCGTGGCGTATTCGGGACTGTCGCCGTGGCTGTTCGAAGAAAGTTACCAAGCCGTGGGTGACATGGCGGAAACCATTTCGCTGGTACTGCCCGAAATGCCCTATCGCTCCCACGATGGGCTCGCGGTGTGGATCGAGGACAAGCTTCTGCCGTTACGCGGCGAGCCCCCGCAAGTACTCGCCGAACGCCTGCCCATGCTCTGGTCGCAACTGGATCGCGCCAGCCTGATGCTCTGCATCAAGTTGATCACCGGCAGTTTCCGGGTCGGGGTTTCCAAATTACTGGTGACCCGCGCGCTGGCATCCATGGCCCAACTCGACAGCAAGCGCGTGGCCCAGCGGCTGGTGGGCTACACCGATCTGTCGAACCGCCCGAATGCGGCCAGTTACCTGAAACTGATCGCCGCAGAATCCGCCGAGGAGCATGACCAGCGCGGTGGTCAGCCTTATCCGTTCTTTCTCGCCCATGCGTTGTCGCAGTCGGTCGAGCAATTCGAGACGTTGCTCGGCCCTGCCAGCCAGTGGCAGGTCGAATGGAAGTGGGATGGCATCCGCGCCCAAATGGTCAAGCGCGAGGGTCGGCTGTGGATCTGGTCGCGGGGTGAGGAGTTGGTGACCGAGCGCTTCCCCGAGTTCGAAAGCCTGATCCACTGCCTGCCTGACGGCACAGTGATCGACGGCGAAATCGTCGCCTGGAAAACTGCACAAGCCGAAACCGCCGATGCCTTCAATCCACAATCGCCGACATCACCTTCGGTGCAACCGTTCGCCCTGCTGCAGCAGCGCATTGGCCGCAAAGCCCTGAGCAAGAAAATACTCAGTGACGTGCCCGTGGTGATCCTTTGCTACGACTTGCTGGAATGGGAAGGCAAGGACTGGCGCAACCAGCCTCAAGCCCGGCGGCGCAGTCAGCTGGAACAGGTCATTGCCCGCGCCAGCAACCCGGTGTTACTCCCCTCGCCGCTGTTGACCGGCCAGGACTGGTTCGACCTGGCCCGCCAACGCGAAGCATCCCGCAGCCTGGGCGTCGAAGGCATGATGCTCAAGGCAAAGGACGCACTGTATGGCGTGGGTCGTACCAAGGACATTGGGGTCTGGTGGAAATGGAAAGTCGACCCGTTCAGCGTCGATGCCGTGCTGATTTATGCACAACGCGGTCATGGGCGTCGGGCCAGCCTCTACAGCGACTACACCTTCGCCGTCTGGGACGGCCCGCCCGACGCCAGCGAACGCACGCTGGTGCCGTTTGCCAAGGCTTACTCGGGGCTGACCGACGACGAAATGCGCCAGGTCGACAGCATCGTGCGTAAAACCACCGTAGAAAAGTTCGGCCCGGTGATCAGCGTCACACCGAGCCTGGTGTTTGAATTGGGGTTCGAAGGGATCGCGCTGTCAAAGCGGCACAAAAGCGGGATTGCGGTGCGGTTTCCGAGGATGCTGCGCTGGCGGCAGGACAAGTCGGTTGACGAGGCTGACCATCTCGGCACGTTGCAGGATTTGCTCGCCTGAATCAAACACATAACCACTGTAGGAGCAGCCGGTCGACGCTCGATTGCTCGCGAAAAACCAGAGGGCTCCGCGTCAATTCAGACAACCCACGTCAGCCTTGCGTCCTTCGCGAGCAAGCTCGCTCCTACAGGCCAAGCCTGCAACCCAAAAAAGGGCAGGCTTTCCACCACGCCCATTTTCGTGCACTAATCGCATCCGGCAATTTCCCGAACACCTTTTAAACGCTTGTTCGGCACTCTGGTTCGGAAATTGCTACTTTCATTGGGTCTTACGCTTACCAGTAACAATAATTCTGCGCCATAAGCGCTCATATTGGTTCTTAGGGATTTAATAATGAAAAAAGCATTGCTGACCCTTTCTGCACTGGCACTGTGCGTAGCTGCCGGCTCCGCGCTGGCAAAGGAATACAAGGAATTGCGTTTTGGTGTTGACCCATCCTACGCACCGTTCGAGTCGAAAGCGGCCGACGGCAGCCTGGTAGGCTTCGACATCGACCTAGGGAACGCAATCTGCGCCGAGCTGAAGGTCAAGTGCAAATGGGTCGAAAGCGATTTCGACGGCATGATTCCTGGCCTCAAGGCCAATAAATTCGACGGCGTGATCTCTTCGATGACCGTCACCCCGGCCCGCGAAAAAGTCATCGACTTCTCCAGCGAGCTGTTCTCCGGCCCTACCGCCTATGTGTCCAAGAAAGGTTCCGGCGTCACTGCAGACGTCGCTTCCCTCAAGGGCAAAACCGTCGGCTACGAGCAAGGCACCATTCAGGAAGCCTATGCCAAGGCCGTACTGGACAAGGCTGGCGTGAAAACCCAGGCGTATCAGAACCAGGACCAGGTGTATTCCGACCTGACCTCCGGTCGTCTCGACGCCGGGATCCAGGACATGCTGCAAGCCGAACTGGGTTTCCTGAAGTCGCCTAATGGCGCCGATTACGAAATCAGCAAGCCGGTCGACAGCGAACTGCTGCCAGCCAAAACCGCTGTCGGTATTAAGAAAGGTAACACCGAGCTGAAAGCGCTTTTGGATAAAGGTATCAAAGCGTTACACGATGATGGCACCTACGCCACCATTCAGAAGAAGCACTTTGGCGATCTGAATCTGTACAGCGGCAAATAATGCCCGGCGCCCATCTCGCGATGGGCGCTTTTTTCTTTCGATCAGGTTGCTGATTTATGTTCGAAAACCTATTACAAAATCTGGGGCTCTCAGCCTTCAGCCTCAAGGGCTTCGGTCCTTTGCTGATGGAAGGCACCTGGATGACCATCAAATTATCGGCGATGTCGCTGCTGGTGGCCGTCTTGCTCGGCCTGCTCGGCGCCAGTGCCAAGTTGTCAAAAAGCAAACTGCTGCGCCTGCCTGCCCAGTGCTACACCACGCTGATTCGCGGGGTGCCGGATCTGGTGCTGATGCTGCTGATCTTCTACAGCCTGCAAACGTGGCTGACGTCGCTCACCGACTACATGGAATGGGAATACATCGAGATCGACCCGTTCAGCGCCGGGGTTCTGACCCTGGGCTTCATCTACGGCGCGTATTTCACCGAAACTTTCCGCGGCGCCATCCTCGCCGTGCCGCGCGGCCAGGTCGAAGCGGCCACCGCCTACGGCCTCAAACGCGGCCAGCGCTTCTGGATCGTGGTGTTCCCGCAAATGATGCGCTTTGCCCTGCCGGGTATCGGCAACAACTGGATGGTGATGCTCAAGGCTACCGCACTGGTGTCGATCATCGGCCTCGCCGACCTGGTCAAGGCTGCCCAGGATGCCGGTAAAAGCAGCTATCAACTGTTTTACTTCCTGGTACTCGCCGCCTTGATCTACCTGTTGATCACCAGTGCCTCCAATATCGTGCTGCGCCGGCTAGAACGCCGCTACGCCGCCGGCACACGGGAGGCCGTACGATGATCGAACTCCTGCAGGAATACTGGAAAGCCTTCCTCTACACCGACGGGCAGAACATCACCGGCCTGGCCATGACCATGTGGCTGCTCAGCGCTTCGATTTTCATCGGCTTCATCGTGTCGATTCCGCTGTCCATCGCCCGGGTTTCTCCACATTTCTACATTCGCTGGCCGGTGCAGTTCTACAC
>NZ_JBOIBY010000659.1:0-12855 GCF_050739655.1 Pseudomonas sp.
AGCCGCCACTGCTGGCGAATCAGGGATCAACCTGGGCCATCAGCTCCGGAATCGATTCCGGCCGATTGGCAAAACGCTGCGCCAGCACCGCGCAGACCATCAGTTGAATCTGGTGGAACAGCATCAACGGCAGGATCAGCACGCCAATGGTGCTGCCGGCAAACAACACCTGCGCCATCGGCACACCGGTTGCCAGGCTTTTCTTCGAACCGCAGAAGAGAATGGTGATGCGGTCTTCCTGATTGAAACCGAACGCCTTGCCCAATACGGTCGAGGCCACCAGCACCAGCACCAGCACCACGCAGCACGCTACCACCAGCCCGAGCAGATCCAGCAGCGGAATCTGATGCCAGAGGCCCTCGATCACCGCCTCGCTGAATGCGCCGTAGACTACCAGCAGGATCGAGCCCTGATCGACGAACTTCAACCAACTCTTGTTGCGCGCCACCCAGTTGCCGATCCAGCGTCGCGCGATTTGCCCGGCAATGAACGGCAGCAGCAACTGCACACTGATCTTGAGGATGGCGTCGAGGGTCGAGGAGCCTTCGCCGTGCACATTCAGCAACAGGGTCACCAGCAACGGCGTGAGAAAAATCCCGAACAGGCTGGACGCCGCCGCGCTGCAAATCGCCGCCGGGATGTTGCCCCGCGCCAGTGAAGTAAAGGCAATCGCCGACTGCACCGTGGCGGGCAGCGCACACAGGTAGAGCATGCCCATGTACAGGTCATTGCCAATCAGCGGCGACAGCAGCGGCTTGAGCGCCAGACCGAGCAACGGAAACAGCACGAAGGTCAGGCTGAACACCAGCACATGCAGGCGCCAGTGCCCGGCACCGGCAATGATCGACTCGCGGGACAGCTTGGCGCCATGCAGGAAAAACAGCAGCGCGATGGCGATGTTGGTCAACCAGCCAAAACCGACCGCGACCTGGCCGCTCGCGGGCAACAGGCTGGCGAGTGTCACCACGCCGATCAGGGTCAGGGTGAAGTTGTCGGGTAACAAGCGGGGGCGAGTCATGGGTTTGATCATCCGGGGGTTGCCAGTACGTGAAAGTGACTCTAACTTGCTTGGGAATTACCGACTAACGCCGATGAGCCAGCAGATGCCGCCTAAAGGACATGACAAAAGTATCCGGCGCAGTATTCCCGGGCTGTCCAGCCTGCCACGGCCACTCTACGGCCGTACCGAATCGCTGCCCAATCGCGCACTGACCCGACGCCACAGCCACCCGTGGGTGCAGCTGTCCTATGCGATTCAGGGCGTGCTCGAAATACAGACCGGCGCCGGGCGTTTCGTGGCCCCGCCGGAACGTGCGGTGTGGATTCCGGCGGGCATGCCGCACCGGGTGTTCAGTTCGCCACGCACGGAAATGCGCAGCCTGTACATCGATTGCAGCGTCTCGACGTGGGCGTCGCCGGGCTGTCATGTATTGGGGGTCAGCGATCTGTTGCGCGAGTTGATCCGTGCCTTCAGCCAGATCCCGGTGGAATACGATCAGAACGGCCCGCACGGTCGACTGGCCCAGGTGATTCTGGATCAGTTGGCCGAGGCGCCACAGATCGACTTGATGCTGCCATTGCCCCAGGACAGCCGATTGCGGCAGATCGCTCAAAGCCTGGAGTCCCACCCGGAGCAACAGACCACGCTCAGTCACTGGAGCGACAAATTCGGCGTCACCGAGAAAACCCTCAGTCGCCTGTTCCTGCGCGACACCGGCCTGACCTTTCGCGCCTGGCGACAGCGCTTGCGCCTGCTCGGCGCCCTGACGCCACTGGAACAGGGCGAACGAGTGACCGACGTCGCGTTGGCCTGTGGCTACGACTCGACGTCAGCATTCATCGCCGCCTTCCGCCAGCAGTTCGACGAAACACCGGGGGAGTTTTTTCGCTGAGCCCTGCAGTGTTTTTTGTCGTACGCGGAATTTGTGTTCGACACTGATCAACTGTGGGAGCGAGCTCGCTCGCGATGAGGCCATCACATTCAACATCTCTGTTGCCTGTCAGTCCGCCATCGCGAGCAAGCTCGCTCCCACAGTTTTTTGTGTTGAATGCAATGTTTGTGTACGACGCAAACCCTGTGGGAGCGGGCTTGCTCGCGAAGAGGCCCTCAAGGCCACCTCAGGAAGTGGCCTTCACCCCACGCCCAAACCGCTCCCGATACACCGACGGCGGCACCCCGACCACCGTGCGAAACGCCACCCGAAAACTTTCCACCGAACGATAACCACAGTGCTGGGCAATCTGCTCAGTGTTTTGATGGGTGCTTTCCAGCAGTTCCCGGGCACGGCCCAGACGCTCATGTTGGAGCCAGGTCTTGGGCGACTGGCCACTGGCCTGGGTGAAGCGTCGCAGGAATGTGCGCTCGCTCATGGCCGCTTCGCTGGCCAGGTCGCGTACTTCCAGCGGCTCATGCAGGCGCTCCCGCGCCCATTGCATGACGCGGGAAAGATCGCTGCGAGGCGTGGGACTCACCGGCGTCGGAATGAACTGCGCCTGGCCACCGGTGCGTTGCGGCGACATCACCAGGCGCCGCGCCACCGAGTTGGCCACTTGCGTACCGAAATCCCGTGCCACCAGATGCAGGCAAGCGTCTATGCCGGCCGCGCTACCGGCGGAGGTGATCAACTGGCCCGAGTCGACATACAACACGTCCGGGTCCACCTGAATGTTTGGAAAACGCGCCGCCAGTTCGCTGGTATAGCGCCAGTGAGTCGTGGCACCCCGGCCGTCGAGCAAGCCGGTGGCCGCCAGCACGAAGACCCCCGAACAGATCGATAGCAACCGTGCGCCCCGGGCGTAGGCTTGGCGCAGGGCGGCCAAAAGTGACTCGGGTACCGCTGCGCTGCGATCACGCCAGCCGGGAATGATGATGGTCCGAGCCTGTTCCAGCAGTTCCAGACCGCCGTCGGCCAGCACTTGAATGCCGCCCATTGCACGCATCGGCCCTTGATCGACGGCGGCGATTTGATGCGTATACCAAGGGAAATCGAACTCCGGCCGCGCCAGGCCGAAGATCTCCACGGCAATGCCGAACTCGAATGTACAGAGGCCGTCGTAGGCCAGAATCGCGACCAATCCAGGGTTAGGCTGCATTTGGCGGAAAATTCCCGGTGAGTGTCTTGTGCGCCACTTTAGCTGCATCGGGCCGACCGATAAAGTCTGCTCACACACACATTGACACCAAGGAGCACAACCCATGACCAGCCTGGTCCGCGAAATACCTGCCGCCCCATCGGCCATTGCCCTGATGCATTTCAGCAATCGCCTGACATTCGAAACCGATTGTTCCGACGTTCATGGCAGCCAGGCGGCAGGGGAAGTTGATTTCATCCTGGTGGACGTGCGGGGTCCGCTGGCGTTCGAGCGAGGGCATGTACCAGGGTCGATCAATATCCCGGGACGACTCCTCAACACAGAAAGCCTGGCGGCCTACCCGAAGAACAGTCTGTTCGTGGTCTATTGCGCAGGCCCCCATTGCAACGGCGCGAACAAGGCGGCAGTGAAACTGGCAGCCTTGGGTTACCCGGTCAAAGAGATGATAGGGGGCGTGACCGGGTGGCTCGACGAAGGGTTCGAGTTGAGTGTCGCGGTGCAACGGGCCGTGCAAGCCGGGATTGGTTGCGAGTGTTGATGGCGCCGAAGAGTTTGCTTGCCTGCTAGCGTTTGCGCGCTTTAAACCGCCTTCCACCACTTGTCCAGTGTCGCCTGCAGCCAGTCAAAAACTTCGCTGTAGGCGGCGTTGTCCTGTGGCCCGCGAGGCAGCGGCGACTCCTCGGCGAAGTGCTGGTTAAGCATGGTTACTGACTCGACATTCCATTCCGGATGAAACTGCAGCCCCACCCGTGTCGGTCCGACGCAATACATCTGTTGTTCACACTGTTCGCTGCTGGCCAGCAGTTGCGCGTTCGGTGGCAGGTCAATGGCGTCTTCATGCCATTGCAGTACCTTAAGGCTCCGGCCATCGGCAAAGTTCACATCAGTCCAACCGGTTTCGGCCTGGCCCATGCGCCGTACATTGCCGCCCAGGCTCAACGCCAACAACTGCGCTCCCAGACAAATGGCGAACACCGGCGCGCCTTGATCCAGACTGCCCGCCAACCACTGTCGTTCGGCTTCCAGCCAGGCTGGCCCGGCGTTGGACTCGTAAGGTCCTCCCAACAGGATGACCGGCGCGCTACTCGCTGGCGGTAACTGACCGAGATCGGCGCGAAACACTCTCAGCGTCACCCCGCGAGAGGCAGCCCACTGGGCAATGGCGCCGGGGCCTTCGGCGGGGTGGTGCTGGATCAGGTTCAATTCGGGCATCACGCTTATCTCGACAGAGCAGATTGGCGCTCAATGTGCCGCAAAAAAGGCTCCATCACCAGTGCGACTCTTCAGTCGGAATGTTCCCATAATCCTGTAGGCGTTTTCCGAATGCGACGATTGTCAGACAGTCTTTGCACCGCTCTGGCGCACGCTTCCTACGCATTCGGCGTCTTGACCATTTTCTATAAATATTTGTCGCCTGCGAACAAATGGCCCACGTGCAGCCACCATAGACTGCCGGCCACTTCGGTCCTTGTCAGCCATAAGCTGCGACCGAAAGCTGCCTATCGAAGCTGCCAATAAAAGCCTCCGCACACAGGAGTTATAAATGATGAAGCTAGTGATGTTCGGTGCTCTGGCACTGTCGATGTTGTCCCTGACTGCTGTGGCTGAAGACGCCAAGCCGATCCGCATCGGTATCGAAGCCGGTTATCCGCCATTCTCGATGAAAACCCCGGACGGCAAACTCACCGGTTTCGACGTTGATATCGGCGACGCGCTGTGCGAGCAGATGAAAGTGAAGTGCACCTGGGTCGAGCAAGAGTTCGACGGCCTGATCCCGGCACTGAAGGTCAAGAAAATCGACGCCATCCTGTCGTCCATGACCATTACTGACGATCGCAAGAAGAACGCCGATTTCACCATTAAGTACTACCATACCCCGGCACGCTTCGTGATGAAGGCGGGCACCGACATCAAGGATCCGCTGACCGAACTCAAAGGCAAGAAGGTCGGTGTGCTGCGCGCCAGCACCCACGACCGCTTCGCCACCGATGTGCTGGTGCCGGCCGGTATCGAGCTGGTGCGTTACGGCTCCCAGCAGGAAGCCAACCTGGATATGGTCTCCGGTCGCATTGACGCGTTGCTGGCCGACTCGGTCAACCTGGACGACGGTTTCCTGAAGACCGACGCCGGTAAAGGGTTCGCTTTCGTAGGCCCGACCTATGAAGATCCCAAGTACTTCGGCGGCGGTGCTGGTATCGCGGTGCGCAAGGGTGACAAGGAGCTGGCGGACAAATTCAACACCGCCATCACCGAAATCCGCGCCAACGGCAAGTACAAGCAAGTGCAGGACAAGTACTTCGACTTTGATGTTTACGGGCATTAATTTGTCGTAGATGCAGGAGCTGCCGCAGGCTGCGATCCTCAAGATTGAAAGATCGCAGCCTCGTTGCACTCGACAGCTCCTACAGTGGAGCGGTTCGCCACAGTGAAATTGCATTACCCCTGTAGGAGCTGCCGCAGGCTGCGATCTGTTGATCTTGCTTCTCAAGATTGAAAGATCGCAGCCTCGTTTCACTCGACAGCTCCTACAGCAACTTTAGGAGCTAACCCCCATGCAACGCATCGACCATCCTTTGCCCTGGAGCCACCTTGGCACCGAGCGCACCCTCAGCGTCTTTCGCTACGGCGCAGGCACGCGCAAGGTCTACATCCAGGCCAGCCTGCATGCCGATGAACTGCCGGGTATGCGTACGGCTTGGGAACTGAAAAAACGACTGACCGAGCTTGAAAGCCAAGGGCAACTGCAAGGCGTGATCGAGTTGGTGCCGGTCGCCAACCCCATCGGTCTGGATCAGCACTTGCAAGGCAGTCACATGGGGCGCTTTGAACTGGGCAGCGGGAAGAACTTCAACCGCTCGTTCGTTGAACTCAGCGCGCCAGTGGCGCAGTTGATTGGTGATCGTCTGGGCAACGATGCCGAGGCCAACATCGCTCTGATCCGCCAGACCATGGGTCAGGTGCTGGACGACTTGCCCGCGCCTGCCTCGCAACTTGAAGCGATGCACCGATTGTTGCTGCGCCACGCTTGCGATGCGGATATCACCCTCGACCTGCACTGCGATTTCGATGCTGCCATTCACATCTACGCATTGCCGCAACACTGGCCGCAGTGGCAATCCCTGGCTGCGCGCTTGAAGGCCGGTGTGGCGTTACTGTGCGAGGATTCCGGCGGCAGCTCATTCGATGAGTCTTGTTCTTCGCCGTGGCTGCGTCTGGCCAGGGCGTTTCCCGACGCCGCGATTCCCCCGGCTAACCTGGCAACCACGCTGGAACTGGGAAGCATGGGTGATACCCGGATCGACCAGGCGCAAGCTAACTGCGAAGCGATTCTGGGTTTCCTTGCCGAGCAGGGATTCATTGCGGGCGACTGGCCGGCAGCGCCGCAAACGTGCTGCGAAGGCATGCCGTTCGAAGGCACCGAGTACCTGTTTGCGCCACATCACGGGGTCGTGAGTTTCCTGCGCGAGGCCGGTGAATGGGTCGAGAAGGGCGATGCGCTGTTTGAGGTGGTCGACCCATTGAATGACAAGGTCACGACCGTGCGTGCCGGCACCAGTGGCGTGTTGTTTGCGATTGATCGCGGGCGCTATACCCAGCCAGGGACCTGGCAGGCGAAAGTGGCGGGGCGGGAGCCGATTCGGGTGGGCAAACTGATCAACGACTGACCCGCATCACTCTGTAGGAGCGAGATCGCTCCGGGCGGCGTTCCGAGGATGGACGTCAACGAAAACGCGGGACACCAGATGCCCAGCGGCGTTCTGAAGTCTATCGCGAGCAAGCTCGCTCCTACAGGTACAGGGGAACGTTCAGACACAGCAAACGCATCGGCGCAGAGAGATGCTAGGCTCTGCCACGAATCCTGCGCACTGTGAAGGAAGGTCCATGCTGAAGTTTCTCGCTCTGCTCACGCTGCTGGCATCCGCTGCTGTCCACGCCCAAACTCCGCTGCAAACCGATCTTGCGCTCAAGTATCTTGAGCGAACCACACCCGATTCCCGCGATCAGCCCCTGGTGGTTTTCCTCCACGGTTACGGCAGTAATGAGCAGGACCTGTTCGATATCAAGGACGAACTGCCCGCGCCATACACCTACCTGTCGGTGCGGGCGCCGATGGTGATGGGAGAGGGTGGTTACCAGTGGTTTCGCAAGAAAGGCGAAGGTGCCTACAACGGTGAGACCGATGATCTGAAGTCCAGTGGCCAGTTGTTGCAGGAATTCATCGCACAGGCGGCGCAGAAATATCACACCCAACCGGACAAGGTATTTCTGATCGGGTTCAGCCAGGGCGCGATCATGTCCTACGAGGTTGCTTTGCGCCATCCCGAGGCGGTAGGCGGGATTGCCGCGCTGAGCGGGCGGGTTCTGCCGGTGCTCAAGTCCGAGCTGAAACCGGATGAAAAGCGCCAGTCGCTGGCGATTTTCATCGGTCATGGCACCGCGGACAAAAGTCTGCCCTACAGCGACGGCACCGAAGCCAACAGCCTGTTGCAGAGCGTGTCGCTGGAGCCTGAGTTTCACGCCTATCAAGGCGTTGGTCACACCATCAGTGCCGAAGAGATACAGGATTTGAGCGCCTGGCTTCAGCGCCTCAATCCTTGAAGCTTATTTACCGCTGACGATCTGCTTGATCAGCGTCTCGTGGGCCGCCATGTCGCCTGGGCGGGAGATGACCTGAATCACGGTCATGCGCCCGCCAGACGCTGCCATCAGCGTGGTGTTGAGGGTCTGGCCGCCACCCTGGGTCGCGGTGCTGTCGACCTGGCGAACGCCCAGCCCGCTGCTTTTCAGGGTCAGGCTTTTTTCACTGAGCTGGTTGTAATCCGGTAGCGCCTTGCGTTGTGACGCATCGAAATCGGCCACAGTGCCGTCCAGGAACGCTCCGTCGTTGTCCTTGACCTTGACGCCTTCCGGCAAGTTGTTTTCTGCGGCAATCACCACCGTCTTGGTGGTTTCGTTGGCGTACATGGTGCCGCTTGCCCCAGTGGGGCTGGCCGGCAGCTTCGTCGCGACGAAGCCTTTGGGCAAGGTGAAGGTAAATTTGCCGCCGAGCAGCGAGACTTTCTGGACCTGCGCCGACTCCTTGGCCGGGGCCTTGGCGGCCTGCGCACTCAAAGCCCCCAGGCTGGCAACCGCTGCCAGCAACAGGACAACGGCTTTTTTACTCAACAATGACATTCGAAATCTCCAGGGGTGGTCGCGCAGTGGGCGGCGATCATCCCATGGAGGATGTGAGGTGTTCCAGCGTGGGCTAACGGATGGTCATGGATCTTCAGGTTGACGGATATTCCTGTCTTGCATGTACAACACTGACAATCTCGATTCGATCCGTTATCTGATAAATCACCAGATAGTTGGGATGTACGACGATCTCCCTTGTTCCAGATACTCGGCCAAGTCGATATAGGTGGGGATGCTCGAGAAGGGCTGATGTAGCGATTTCAATGCTTTGGAACAGCTCGATTGCTGCCTTGGAATTAAGATTGCCAATATAAGTCAGGATTTTTCGTAGTTCAGCCCGCGCTTCGGGCCTCCACTCAACCGGCATTGCGCTGGTTGCGCTGCGCCTCCAGAAGGACTCTCATTTCAGCCATCACTTGATCGTGAGGGATGCTTGGTCGTGGATCATCCAGCGAAGCCTGCACCTTGGCGCGCAACCAGCGATCATAGCTGGCGGCCTGTTGTTGCGTTTCGAAGTCGGAAACCATGGGGGAAAGCGGGGTGTTCATAGTGACCTCCAGGATCAATGTGCAACAGTCTAATAAGGAAGTGGTGTGCTGTCGCCTCCGGCCGGATAAAACAAGCCGGCACAAGCCACGGATCGAATCCTAAGCATCGCGCTTCCGACGACCAACCCGAAAAAGCTGTGGGATAAATCCCCCGATTTCTTAATTTTCGTCACCCCTTGTAGGACCTTAAAAACCAAGCGACGCAGGTGTCGACGAGAAGGTTTCTCGGCACCTGCGCCGACTTTTACACTCATTACGCCTTGACCACCGGCTGCATCGGTCGCGCCAGCAGGCGTTTGGTCACGCCCAGCATCGCTACAGACACTGCCACCCCAAGGGCAAAGGCGCTCATGCCCATGCTCGGCAGCGCCAATGCCAGAACCAGGCAGAATGCCGAAAACGAATACATGCCGGTGGCCGTTGCACGCAGCAGCGCAGCAGTAAACGCCGGGCCTCGGGTTTGCTGGGAAAACACCGCCATCACGCTGCCCAGCACCGGGAACACGGCGAGCAGACCACTCCAGCGGTCGCCGACGGTGCTGGCGAGCATGGTCACAGCCAGAGTCAGCAGGGCGCCTGCAAGCATGCGCAGCAGCAGTTTGTCGGACTTGGGCGCCGGGCTCGAAGCGATCGGTTGAACCGACGGGAACAAGTAAGGCGAGACCAGAAGGGCAGTAGCTGCGGCGACCACCGAGACCATCAGCGACGGCGGGATCAGCGACAGCACCAAGGCGACCAGTGCCCATACCGACAGCGAAACGGTCAATGCCAGCGGCCATCCGGCGCGTTGCGCGACTTGGGCATAGGTCACACAGAAAGAAATCATCGCTAACATTGCCGATAACGCCGCCAGTGCCGATTGCGCGGCGAACATTTCGCCTTGTTCAATGGCAAGGAAAAACAGAATCGGCCCCACCACCACCGGTAATCCCGACAACCAGCCCGCGACACTCGGTCCCCAGCGTTTACCGGCCAGGGATATCAGCAGCAGGAATCCAGGAATCACCAGCAGTTTAAGCATCAACACGCGCACATCTCCTACCTGTGTGAGGTAGCAACGGTAACATTGCGGGTCGTGAATTGCGCTATGGATTGATGGGTTTTGTATACAAAATTACGGAGCGTGTAGGCGCTGCCGCAGGCTGCGATCTTTTGATTTGATCGTTCCCACGCTCTGCGTGGGAATGCCTCAACGGACGCTCCGCGTTCGGCTCTTGATTGGGACGCAGAGCGTCCCGGGCTACATTCCCACGCGGAGCGTGGGAACGATCAACAAAGATCGTTGTTTCACAAATAGAGAACCCGGTGCGAGGTGAGTCGCACCGGGTGTTTTGCCAGGCTGCAGCGGTTCTTCGTGGGTCCCCGCGCAGTCCGATAAACGCTTTACGCCCGTTCGAGCGCCAATGCCACGCCCTGACCACCGCCGATGCACAGGGTGGCGAGGCCTTTCTTGGCGTCACGCTTGATCATTTCATGCAGCAGGGTCACCAGCACGCGGCAACCCGAAGCACCGATCGGGTGGCCGAGGGCGATGGCACCGCCGTTGACGTTGACCTTGTTCAAGTCCCATTCCAGGTCCTTGGCCACGGCCAGCGATTGTGCGGCGAAGGCTTCGTTGGCTTCGATCAGGTCAAGTTGGTCAATGGACCAGCCGGCCTTGTTCAGGCAGCGACGGGTCGCCGACACCGGGCCAATGCCCATGATCGCCGGGTCGACACCCGCATTGGCGTAAGCGGCGATTTTTGCCAGCACCGGAAGGCCGAGGGCCTTGGCTTTTTCGGCGCTCATCAGGATAACGGCGGCGGCGCCATCGTTCAGCGACGAAGCATTACCAGCGGTCACCGATCCGTCCTTCTTGAAGGCGGCTTTGAGTTTGCCCAGGGATTCGGCGGTGGTGCCGGCCCGAGGCTGCTCGTCAGTGGCGAAGGACAGTGGATCGCCCTTGCGCTGAGGGATCAGGATCGGGGTGATTTCATCAGCGAAACGACCGGCTTCGATGGCGGCCACGGCTTTCTGCTGGGAGGCGGCGGCGAAGGCGTCCTGCTGCTCACGGCTCAGGCTGTATTTCTCGGCCAGGTTCTCGGCCGTGATGCCCATGTGGTAATCGTTGAACGCATCCCACAGGCCGTCGCTGATCATGGTGTCGACGATTTGTGCGTGACCCATGCGCAGACCGGTGCGGGCACCGGGCATGACGTAGTTGGCCAGGCTCATGTTTTCCTGGCCGCCGGCGATGATCACCTCGGCATCGCCGCAGCGAATCGCCTGGGCGCCCAAATGCAGGGCCTTGAGGCCCGAACCGCAGACCTTGTTCAGGGTCATGGCCGGTACGGCGAACGGCAAGCCGGCCTTGATCGAGGCCTGGCGCGCGGGGTTTTGCCCGGTGCCGGCGGTCAGTACCTGGCCCATGATCACTTCATCGACTTCAGCCGGGTTCAGGCCGGTTTGCGCCAGCAACTGGCGGATGACGGCGGCGCCCAGGTCAACGGCGGACACATTGGCCAGCGAACCCTGGAAGCTGCCGATCGCGGTACGCGTGGCGGCAACAATGACGACTTCTTGCATGGAATGGTTCCTCACTGGTCAGCGAACTGCATTTCCGGTACGTGCTCTGGCACGATCAGTTTACCGGCAGTCTTGGCGACGATCTCTTCTACGCTGACACCCGGCGCACGCTCCTTGAGAATGAACGCGCCGTTTTCGATTTCCAGGTAAGCCAGGTCGGTCAATACACGCTTGATGCAACCGGCGCCGGTCAGCGGCAGGCTGCAATGGTCCAACAGCTTGGACTCACCGTCCTTGGACGCGTGGGTCATGATGACGATGATGTTGTCTGCGCCGGCGACTAGGTCCATCGCGCCGCCCATGCCCTTGACCAGTTTGCCGGGGATCATCCACGAGGCGATGTTGCCTTGCACGTCCACTTCGAAGGCACCCAGTACGGTCAGGTCGACATGACCACCGCGGATCATCGCGAAGGACTCGGCGGAGGAGAAAATCGAAGCACCGGTACGGGCAGTCACGGTTTGTTTGCCGGCGTTGATCATGTCGGCATCGATGGTTTCTTCAGTAGGAAAAGGACCCATGCCCAGCAGGCCGTTTTCCGACTGCAGCATGACTTCCATGCCTTCGGGGATGTAGTTGGCGACCAGGGTCGGAATGCCGATACCCAGGTTCACATAGAAGCCGTCCTGCATTTCGCGGGCGACGCGTTGGGCCATTTGTTCGCGGGAAAGTGCCATTGTTGTTATTCCTTCATTCGGTCCGGGGGCAGGGGATCATTTACGTACGGTGCGCTGTTCGATGCGCTTCTCGAACGTGCCGCAGATGATCCGGTCGACGTAGATGCCTGGGGTGTGGATCTGCGCCGGGTCGAGCTCGCCCGGTTCGACGATTTCTTCGACTTCGACCACGGTGATCTTGCCGGCGGTGGCGGCCAGCGGGTTGAAGTTCTGCGCGGTGTGGCGGTAAACCACGTTACCGAAATGGTCGGCCTTCCAGCCTTTGACGATGGCGAAGTCGCCAGTGATGGACTCCTCCATCAGGTACTTGCGGCCATGGAATTCGCGCACTTCCTTGCCGTCAGCAACCGGAGTGCCAACGCCGGTGGCGGTGAAGAAAGCCGGGATGCCGGCGCCGCCAGCGCGCATTTTTTCGGCCAGGGTACCTTGCGGGGTCAGGATGACTTCGATTTCGCCCTTGAGCAGTTGCTCTTCGAACAGCTTGTTCTCGCCGACGTAGGAGGCCACCACTTTGCTGATCTGGCGGTCGGTCAGCAGCACGCCGAGACCGAAACCATCGACGCCGCAGTTGTTGGAAACCACAGTGAGGTCGCGGGTGCCCTTGCGCTTGATCTCGTTGATCAGGTTTTCCGGAATGCCGCACAGGCCGAAGCCGCCAGCGATTACGGTCATGCCGTCTTCAAGACCTGCCAGAGCTTCCTCGTAGGAACTCACGCGCTTGTCGAAACCTGCCATATGCACCTCTTTTATTCTTTGTGGGCGGCTGGCTAGCCGTATGGGGTTGAGTGTCTCGC
>NZ_JBOIBY010000660.1:0-7292 GCF_050739655.1 Pseudomonas sp.
CTGCGATCTTTTGATCTGGCTTTTAAAATCAAGATCAAAAGATCGCAGCCTGCGGCAGCTCCTACAAGTGAGAGTCCTTACGGGCGAATTTCGATCATCGTGCCATCCGGCACCAGGTTCCACACCTCACGCATGTCCACATTACGCATGGCGACGCAGCCGTCGGTCCAGTCCAGGGTATGGAACAGTTGCTCAGGGTTGTCTTCGGTGTCCGGGGTGCCGTGGATCATGATCATGCCGCCAGGGTCGACATTTTCGCGGCGTGAGCGGGCGGCATCGGCGATGTTCGGGTAGGAGATGTGCATCGACAGGTTGAATTTGTCACTGGTCTTGCGCCAGTCGATCCAGTAGAAGCCTTCAGGGGTGCGACGGTCGCCTTCCATCAACTTCTGGCCTCTGGGGTTGCGGCCCAAAGAAATGCGATAGGTCTTGAGCGGCTTGCCGTCATTGATCAACTGCAATTGGTGGGCGGACTTGAGAACCAGGACTTTCTCGATGGCCTTGCCGTTGTACGTTCCCACGGCGTTTGCCTGGGATAGCGATACGAACGACAAGCAAAACAGGGCAAGCAACCAGCGCATTGAAACGATTCCCCAGCAGGTGTCGCGACATTTATAGATTAGATGTTTTTTTAGTTGGCAGGCTGAGCAAGCGGCGGGATCGATTCGGACCGTACGGGGTAGACCTCGGTCCGCCGGTCAGCGAAGAAGCATTCTAAGGTACGGCCCACCGTGCGGAAAGCCAGCTCGTCCCAGGGAATGTCCGCTTCGTCGAATAATTGAACTTCGAGGCTTTCGGGGCCGGCGGCAAAATTCAGGTCCGCCAGTTCAGCACGGAAAAATACGTGCACCTGGCTGATGTGCGGCACGTCGATCAGGGTATAGATGCTCAGGTTGCGTACCCGGGCGCAGGCTTCTTCGGCGGTTTCGCGAATGGCTGCCTGCTCGATGGTTTCCCCGTTCTCCATGAAGCCTGCAGGCAATGTCCAGTAACCGAGGCGCGGTTCTATAGCGCGGCGACACAGCAGTACCTTGGTGCCCCAGGTGGCGACGCAGCCAGCGACGATGTTGGGGTTCTGGTAATGGATGGCCTGACAAGTGTCGCAGACAAAACGCATGCGCGAATCGCCTTCGGGTATGCGTTGGGTCACCGGGTTGCCACACTGGCTGCAAAATTTCATGCTTGGGTTCCTGAATGCTGCGCCTATCTTGGCGTGCGACGGTGTCTGTCGGCAAGTTGTCGTTTAGCGACACGCCGCTGTCCGGGGGCTTGGGCGACCGCAGCGATTGGTGCATGATGCAGCGTAAGGCACAGATCGAGAACACTCATGCTGGATGAGCTACTGCATCGGGTCAGTCATCACACACCGCGTACGCTGGAGACTGACCGACGTTTCCCGGAGGCAGCCGTACTGGTACCCATCACCCGCAGTGACGAACCTGAACTGGTTTTGACCCTGCGCGCCAGCGGCCTCTCGACCCATGGTGGCGAAGTGGCTTTCCCCGGCGGTCGACGCGACCCTGAAGATCCCGACCTTGTTTTTACCGCCCTGCGCGAAGCTGAAGAAGAGATCGGCCTGCCGCCAGGATTGGTTGAGGTGATCGGGCCGCTGAGTCCGTTGATCTCCCTGCATGGCATCAAGGTCACCCCCTATGTGGGCGTGATTCCCGATTTCGTCGAGTATCGGGCCAACGATGCCGAAATTGCCGCGGTATTCAGCGTTCCTTTGGAATTCTTTCGCGAAGACCCACGGGAGCATACCCATCGCATCGATTACCAGGGCCGCAGTTGGTACGTGCCGAGCTACCGCTACGGCGAGTACAAGATCTGGGGCCTGACGGCGATTATGGTCGTCGAGTTGATCAATCTGCTCTATGACGCGAAAATCAGCCTGCACCAGCCACCCAAAAGTTTTATCAATACCTGAGCCATCGTTCGAATGGCCTGAGTCCGCGGCTGCCTGAGCCCTGAGGAAAACAACAATGAAGTACCGCCTGGGCGACGCCCGAGTCGAAACCCACCCGCAGAGCTGGGTTGCACCCAATGCCGTGCTGGTGGGCAAGGTCAAGCTGGAAGAGGGCGCCAACGTTTGGTTCAACGCCGTATTGCGTGGCGACAACGAATTGATCCTGATCGGCAAGAACAGCAATGTTCAGGACGGCACCGTGATGCACGCCGACATGGGCTACCCGCTGACCATCGGCACCGGTGTAACCATCGGCCACAATGCGATGCTGCATGGCTGCACGGTCGGCGACTACAGCCTGATCGGCATCAATGCGGTGATCCTTAACGGCGCGAAGATCGGCAAGAACTGCATCATCGGCGCCAATTCGCTGATCGGCGAAGGTAAGGAGATTCCGGACGGTTCGTTGGTCATGGGCTCGCCTGGCAAGGTGGTGCGTGAACTGACCGAGCAGCAGAAAAAGATGCTGGAGGCCAGCGCCGCCCACTATGTGCACAACTCGCAGCGCTACGCCCGCGATCTGGTCGAGCAGGAAGAATGACCACGCCAGAACGCCCGGTGGCATCGCCCTGCGTCAGCATTTGTGCGCTGGACGATGACGACATCTGCACCGGCTGCCAGCGCACGGTGGAGGAAATCACCCGCTGGAGCCGCATGGACAACGACGAACGCCGCAAGGTGTTGGGGTTGTGTCATGAGCGAGCCAAGGCCAGTGGGTTGGTGTGGATGATCGGCAAAACCCCCGGTCATTGATCGTTCCCACGCTCTGCGTGGGAATGCAGCCCGGGACGCTCCGCGTCCCAAAATCCAGAGCCGAACGCAAAGCGTCCATTGAGGCGTTCCCACGCAGAGCGTGGGAACGATCCGCAATTCAGGGTAGGAGCTGCCGAAGGCTGCGATCTTTTGACTTTATGGTCAACTAAAGTACCCTGTGCGCCAAATTGACAGGTACTTCCATGATCTTCCTGATCGCCTACATCAGCAGCGTCGTGCTGACCAACTTCGCCTTTTCCACCGCCCCTCACCTGGACATCATCTGGTCGGCCTGGGGTGGGCTGATATTTATCCTGCGCGACATGGTGCAAACCCGCTTCGGGCACGGCGCGATTGCGGCCATGCTGGTGGCGCTGGTGCTTTCCTATATAACGTCCGATCCGTCCATTGCCCTGGCCAGCGCCACGGCGTTTGCCGTGTCCGAGTGCATCGACTGGCTGGTGTTCAGTATCACCAAACGTCCGCTGCATGACCGCCTGTGGATAAGTTCGGCCCTGAGCATTCCCCTCGATACCTTCATCTTTTTCGGCATGATCGATGCGCTGACGCCCGGTGTGATCCTCACCGCTCTTGGCTCGAAGTTCGCCGGTGTCACCGCCGTGTGGCTGATCATGGCCTGGCGCCTGCGCAAACAGGCTGTCGTCAGCTGAAGCCAAACCCTGCAGTTCATGTAAAATGCCGCGCTTTCTCCCCCAGGGAAGCGTGCTTCCCTCGACGATCGCTTCTTTGAGGACCTGCAGATGACCCGTATCGGAACTCCATTGTCGCCCACCGCGACCCGCGTATTGATGTGTGGCTGTGGCGAGCTGGGCAAGGAAGTGGTGATCGAGCTGCAGCGCCTGGGCGTTGAAGTGATTGCCGTGGACCGCTACGCCAACGCGCCGGCCATGCAGGTTGCCCACCGCAGCCACGTGATCAACATGCTCGACGGTGTCGCCCTGCGTGCTGTGATCGAAGCCGAGAAGCCGCACTTCATCGTTCCGGAAATCGAAGCCATCGCCACCGCGACCCTGGTGGAACTGGAAGCCGAAGGCTTCACCGTGATCCCCACCGCTCGCGCCACGCAGCTGACGATGAACCGCGAAGGCATCCGTCGTCTGGCCGCCGAAGAGCTGGACCTGCCGACCTCGCCATACCACTTCGCCGACACCTTCGAGGACTACAGCAAGGCCGTCGAAGACCTGGGGTTCCCCTGCGTGGTCAAGCCGGTCATGAGTTCGTCAGGCAAAGGCCAGAGCCTGCTGCGCAGTGCCGATGACGTTAAAAAAGCCTGGGACTACGCCCAGGAAGGCGGCCGTGCCGGTAAAGGTCGCGTGATCATCGAAGGTTTCATCGATTTCGATTACGAAATCACCCTGCTGACCGTGCGCCACGTCGGCGGCACCACCTTCTGCGCGCCGGTCGGCCACCGTCAGGAGAAGGGTGACTATCAGGAGTCCTGGCAGCCACAAGCGATGAGCCCGGTTGCCCTGGCCGAATCGGAGCGTGTCGCCAAGGCAGTGACCGAAGCCCTGGGTGGCCGCGGCCTGTTTGGCGTCGAGCTGTTCATCAAGGGTGATCAGGTGTGGTTCAGCGAAGTGTCGCCGCGCCCGCACGACACCGGTCTGGTGACCCTGATTTCCCAGGATCTGTCGCAATTCGCCCTGCACGCACGAGCGATCCTCGGTTTGCCGATTCCGCTGATCCGTCAGGTCGGGCCTTCGGCTTCGGCGGTGATCCTGGTGGAAGGGCAGTCGACCCAGACCGCGTTCGCCAATTTGGGCGCCGCGTTGAGCGAGCCAGATACCGCGCTGCGCCTGTTCGGCAAGCCTGAAGTCAACGGCCAGCGCCGCATGGGCGTGGCCCTGGCGCGCGACGAGTCGATCGAAGCCGCTCGCGCCAAGGCGACCCGTGCTTCCCAAGCGGTTGTTGTCGAGTTGTAACCCATCGACAGGCTGGCCCGTAATCCCTTGTGGGAGCGGGCTTGCCCGCGATGGCGTCGGCACATTAAACATTGATGTCGACTGAACCACCGCTATCGCGGGCAAGCCCGCTCCCACAGGTTTTTCGGGCCGCTCCGACTTTGTGGGTCAGCCTATAATTCGTGGATGCTGCTCATTTTCACCAACGCCTCAGGCCTGTACCCCATGAATTCACAAAGCATCATCGTCCCGAAAATCTCCACGCTGCCGGTGCATGAGCCCCGGGCTCGGGCGATTGTGCGTTGGCTGGTGCGCAAGGACATCATCAAGGAAGAACTCAGTACCTGTGGTCGTACCGGCAATCGCATGGCCCACGCCATCGGCGAGGGCGCTCGCGCGGTGGTCCTGCACCCGGAAGCCCTGCCGTTCGGTGAGGCGGTCAATGGCCTGGAGATTGTCACCAAGCGCTGCATCTATACGCCGGCCAAGGGTTTTCTGAGCGAGGCGGGTTGCGCGGAATGCCGCAAGGAAATCGGCGAGGCCCTGTTCGAGAGCCTGGAAGACTGGATGCCGGGGCGTACCGATAACTTCACCTGCCCGGAATGCGGGCATGAAGACGATATCAACGGCTTTCTGTACTTGCAGGAATGCGGCTTCTCCAACCTGGGATTCATCTTCAACAACTGGGCCGAGGCCGGGTTCAAGCAGAGCTTTCTCGACGAATTTGCCGATTGGCTGGATCAGCCTGTCAGTTGGGTCAAAGTAGAACTCTAAAAAGCACCGCTCTCCAGTGTAGGAGCTGCCGAAGGCTGCGATCTTTTGACTTTGATTCTGATGTTGTTTTACAAAGCCTCTTCGCGAGCAAGCTTCGCTCCTACGGATAAAAACAAGATCAAAAGATCGCAGCCTTCGGCAGCTCCTACGCAGAGCGAAATCCCCGTATATCAGTAATGCCAATAATAGACAGAGTTTTACATTGAACCCGAAGGGGTGTCTGACTATAATGTCGCGCTTCCATTTTCCCGCTCGGGAGCCCCCGCGATGCTGCGTATCAGCCAAGAAGCTCTGACATTCGACGACATTCTCCTAGTGCCTGGTTATTCCGAGGTTCTTCCTAACGAAGTCAGTCTGAAAACCCGCCTTACCCGTGGCATCGAGCTGAACATTCCCCTGGTTTCTGCCGCCATGGACACCGTCACTGAAGCCCGTCTGGCAATTGCCATGGCTCAGGAAGGTGGTATCGGCATTATCCACAAGAACATGACCATCGAGCAGCAAGCTGCCGAAGTCCGCAAGGTCAAGAAGTTCGAAGCCGGCGTCGTTAAAGACCCGATCACCATCGAGGCTGACGCCACGGTTCGTGACCTGTTCGAACTGACCCGCATGCACAACATTTCCGGCGTTCCGGTGCTGCACGATGGCGACCTGGTCGGCATCGTCACCTCCCGTGACGTGCGTTTCGAAAGCCGCCTGGACATCAGTGTCCGCGAAGTGATGACGCCTAAAGAGCGTCTGGTCACGGTCAAGGAAGGCGCCGACAAGAACGACGCTCGCGAGTTGCTGCACAAGCATCGCATCGAACGCGTGCTGATCGTCGACGACAAGTTTGCCCTCAAAGGCATGATGACCGTCAACGACATCGAAAAAGCCAAGGCTTACCCACTGGCCAGCAAGGACGATCAAGGTCGTCTGCGCGTTGGCGCTGCCGTCGGGACCGGTAAAGACACCGGTGACCGCGTTGCCGCCCTGGTCAACGCCGGGGTTGACGTGGTGGTGGTCGACACCGCCCACGGTCACTCCAAAGGCGTGATCGACCGCGTTCGCTGGGTTAAAGAGAACTTCCCTGAAGTGCAGGTCATCGGCGGCAACATCGCCACCGGCGCTGCCGCCAAGGCCCTGGCCGAAGCTGGCGCTGATGCCGTCAAGGTCGGTATCGGCCCTGGCTCGATCTGCACCACCCGTATCGTCGCCGGTGTCGGCGTCCCGCAAATCAGTGCCATCGCCAACGTCGCCGCTGCCCTCGAAGGCACTGGCGTTCCGTTGATCGCCGACGGCGGCATCCGTTTCTCCGGTGACCTGTCCAAGGCCATCGTAGCCGGTGCTTCCTGCGTGATGATGGGCTCGATGTTCGCCGGTACCGAAGAAGCGCCAGGCGAGATCGAACTGTTCCAGGGTCGTTCGTACAAGGCTTACCGTGGCATGGGTTCGCTGGGCGCAATGTCCCAGGCTCAAGGTTCCTCCGACCGTTACTTCCAGGATTCCTCGGCCGGCGCCGAGAAGCTGGTTCCGGAAGGCATCGAAGGGCGTGTTCCTTACAAGGGCACCCTGAGCGCGATCATCCACCAGTTGATGGGCGGCCTGCGTTCTTCCATGGGCTACACCGGTAGCGCCAACATCGAACAAATGCGCACCATTCCTGAATTCGTGCGGATCACCGGCGCAGGCATGGCCGAGTCCCACGTTCACGACGTGCAGATCACCAAGGAAGCGCCAAACTACCGCGTAGGTTGAGCCTTCAAGCAAAAAGCTAAGCAACCGGGGCTGTTTTATTCAGCCCCGAGTTGTTTCTGAATCACGACTGTTTCTGAATGACTTAGACGAGACTGAATCATGGCCCTCGATATTCACGCTCACCGCATCCTGATCCTCGA
>NZ_JBOIBY010000661.1:0-5256 GCF_050739655.1 Pseudomonas sp.
CTGCAGGTGAGGATAGTCGCTTAGTAGGTCAGCAGATCGGAGTTTTTAGCGCCTGTTGCGAACCCTGGTATGTCCTGACACGTGGTGAGAGCGAATATTTACCGGCCCTCTCGAGGTGTAGCGGATATGCCCGGTACGTGCCCACCCACATGCTGAACAACCGTGCCAGACAAGAAAGGGTAAGGCTCATGATCCACCCAAGCAGGAGATCTGCTGCAGCCGCATGTTCGGCAAGCGCCTGACCGACATCGCGCCCATCAAAGAGGCTGTCGCAACGTACATGATGCGAGCCACCGAGAAGCTCAGGGCCCAGCAGTCGCTGTGCAAGAAAATCCGGGTGAGCATTCGAACCGGTATGTTCAATCCCGAGGAAGCGAAGTATGCCAATGGCGTGTTGGTCGAACTGCCATACCCAACGGACGATGTGCGTTTGATGACAAAGGCTGCGGTCGATGCAGTGGATCGGGTGTACCGACCTGGACTCAAGTACGGTAAAGCCGGTGTGCTCCTGCTCAGCCTTTGCCAGAAGGGCGAGTACACCGAAGACCTCTTCTCGATCTCCCAGCCAGTTGCGACGGAGAAGGTCATGGGGGTGCTGGATGCGATTAACGGTCGATGGGGCAGGGGAACGATGCGCTTGGCGAGTGTGCCGACCGACCCGGAGTGGGGGATGCGTCGGGAGATGATGAGCCAGAGCTTTACGACGCGGGTTGATCAGCTATGGACGGTGTACTGTAAATAGTGGGGTATGAGCATCGCTCAGGTCACGCTAACAATCTTTGAAATCGGACGTTGAAGATATTCCTAGATTGCGAATTTACCCAGCTCAATCAGGACTCGAAGCTGATATCCCTTGCGCTGGTATCGGAGTAAGGAGATGAGTTCTACGTTGAGTTGACGGATACCTATTCGGTCGAGGACTGCAGTGATTTCGTCATCCAGAACGTCCTACCGCAGCTCGATCGTCTGCGATATGGTCAGTCGCTTTTCGTGGCCCGAACCGCTCTTCGAAGATTTCTAAGCGGCGTCGATGAAGAGCTTGAGGTGTGCTCAGATGCGCCACGTTGGGATTGGGTTTTTTTCTGTGATCTCGCTTGTGTCGATCATCAACCCTGGCCAGTCCAGGTTATGAATCAACCGACCAACCTCACGACCCTTTTCAATCAGTTAAATGCGGAAGCTCTTCAACAGGCGGATTTATTTGATCTACCACACCATGCGCTGCTAGACGCGCGGATGCTTGCAGAGCTTTTCAAGGCATTGGCCTCTCGGTTTGTTTTGTCACCATAGCGGTACATTACGACGTGGGTCGATAAGCTTTGGACGGTGTACGACAGGTGTTTCGAGTTTCGCCATCGACAGAGACCGTTGGAAGGGGCAAAACTGGATTATCCCAAATTATGGATCAGCCATAATTATTGCTGACCCATAATTTCTCTCTTCAATAAAGCCACCGCTTAGGCATCGGATCAACACGTCGGCAGCAAAATGGGCAGGACATCCCGCAGTTGTTGCAACGGCGAACTGCAGATAGGTTTGGGTCATGAATGGTCGCGTATCCCCAGCATCACGTCTGTGAACCGCGTTCAGAGCAAGGAGCCGTTACGGACTGAACCAAAGGAAGCTGATCCCTCCGTATCCCGAACTCTGGAACGATTGGCGGTTGACATGAATGCGAATCCGGAGCGAATTCTGCCTGTGCATATGCGTTTGGGCGTTCGAATCATTTCGCTAGTCGGTCAGATTGATGTTGACCTAAATACGCAGCTCTCAGCGGAAGACGAATAAATCAGTGGGGAATTGCATTCCACTTGACCATCCGTTTGTATTACCACTGACCAGTCATTTGTGTTCGAACTGACCAGTCGATTGCATTCGACTTGACCAATCGCAGCGCCAAGAGAATTCGATGTCGTTCGCCGTAGCGTCAAGTCTCTCTTCAATTGGGGGAGCCTCAGCGTTTTAGGCTTTTGACCCTAGGCATTGATTCCCTCTTGAGCTGATTGATGTGAGATTTGTGTACGGTTTAATCAAGTATAGCGCCCGCAATCGCTGGGTTTTCGCTTGCTATCAACAGAGGCCCGACCGCCACTGGGAATCCCAGCAAGTTACTTGGCATCGTGAAATATGATGCCAAGTGTATGTCGTTGCCCCCAAATCAGCTGGCTGACGCCATGGCGCAGACTCACGCGGTAGTAGCCACGCGTAGAACGTACAGGACGATGGTTGACTGCAAGCACCACTGCGTCCCCCTGGCGCAAAGGCACTACCTCTGCTCGTCCGGGTTTCTTCGGATCACTCTCTGTCAGCAGCAATTCTCCGCCCTCAAATTCGCGTCCTGGTTCATTGAGCAGGAAGATGACTTGGAACGGGAAAACATGATCACCGTAGAGGTCTTGATGAAGGCAGTTGTAGTCACCTTCGCCATATTCAAGAATCAGTGGCGTCGGCCGTGTCTGGCCGGCCTCGTGACATCGCTTCAGAAAGGTTGCCAGATCGCCCGGGTACTGCACGTTAATCCCTAATTTCAAGTTCCAATCATTGGCAATCGGCGCGAGTCTGGGGTAAAACGCGTGACGTAGTTGGTCGAGCAGTGGCGGCAACGGATACGCGAAATATTTGTATTCGCCACGCCCGAATCCATGTCGAGCCATGACGATACGCGCTCGATAGCCTTCTTCCTGTGGATAGAGCTCGGCGAGTGCCGCGCACTGTCCCGCAGTCAAAAGGCCAGGCAGCACCGCATTTCCGTGAGCATCAAGCGAACGCTCGATGCTCGCCCAATCGCAGGAGTCGAGAGTCGTGGCACTGTCGTGACTCGCAACAGCTTTCATCCCGAAAACTCCACACCCCTCTTGGTGGCCTCCTCTTTCAGCAATGAGCGCTTGCGTTCGACACCCCAGCGGTAGCCAGAGATCGAACCATCACGACGCACCACGCGATGACACGGAATGGCAATGGCCAACACGTTAGCTGCACAGGCTCCCGCCACGGCGCGAACTGCCTCTGGCGCACCGAGGTCGCATGCCACATCGCTGTAGCTACAGGTCTTGCCTGTTGGGATGCCGCAAAGTGCCTGCCAAACCTTTTGTTGAAACACAGTGCCGCCAATATCGAGATTGATAACACCGCCGAACAGCTGTTTGTCGATGAAACCGATGACCAGATTGAGTTCGTGTTCTAGCGAAGCTTGGCCAGCTTGCAGTTCCACGATTGGAAATTCGGTCGCGAGCTGGTCACGCAGCGCCTGCGCTTCCTCGCCGAGAAAGATGGCGCAGATACCCCGCTGACTACGGCCGATAAGAACCTTCCCCATCGCTGATTGCCCGACGGTGAACTGAATGGGGCCTTCCACTTGGCTACCTGGTGCGCGGAAGTTGTACTTGAAGGGAGAACGGGAAGTGGTATTCATGACCTTGACTCTTAT
This sequence comes from Pseudomonas sp., assembly GCF_050739655.1. GTDB lineage: Bacteria > Pseudomonadota > Gammaproteobacteria > Pseudomonadales > Pseudomonadaceae > Aquipseudomonas. The sequence continues at coordinate 3,428 of NZ_JBOIBY010000661.1, forward strand.
CGGTTGGCGAGTGAGGTCAGTCTAGGGATCGCTTCCTACCTTGAAACTCCGCTCCTTGCGGTCAAATTCTTTGGCCAACTACCAGCCGGGGTATCTGGCGACGAGTGACAGCCACAACGAGAGACAGCCCGCGTCGCGCATGTAGTGCAGCGCTTCGGACGCCTTCCATGTACAGGGGACTCGGCGTAGCCAGATCGAATCAGGGCCTGAGCGATACATCCAGACAATGGTGGTAACCAGCATTTGCTGCTCTGGAGGCATGGCCCGAAATTCAGCACGCCATCGCGCCATTTCTTCTGGATAGTGCTCGCCAGTGCATGCGTTGTAGGCCGAGGGGCAAACGCTTCGGTGATATTCGCCGTCGCGTGTTTTCGCAAACAGCTTGAACAGTTTCAGTTGTCGTATGGTTTGTTGCAAAGCTTCATGGAAGCGTTCCTGAGAACGCTCAAATGGATAGTCGGAATTCGACAGGGCATCGATCTGGGCAGCCTCTTCGAGATCAAGCTCAAGAAGGCCCAGAACGAGGTGTTCAAGCCGCATCTCATTTAATCGCGAACTGGCCGCGTCCGGTGAGCGCGAGTCCTGTTTTACTGCCGTAACCCACGCAATGAGTGATTGCGACAATGAGTCGGCGGGGGGATTTTCGGTCATCGTGCTGATTTCGTTTAAAAAGGGATGCAGCAGATACAGGTGCCAGCGGTGTGAAATTGGCGCCTGCCCGGTACTACGTTGCTCAGAAAGTAAAAGCGCTGTCCGCAACGAGATGGCGTCGGCGCAATCTACTGGCTATTTCATCGATGTTCTTTAACGTACGTCGCAGCGTGCTGCTGGATGTCGTTTGTCCGTATGGGAGATAAATAATCTCCACGCCAAGCACCTCGAAGCGTTGCTCGAGCAGGTTACCCTTCGCAGTACCTTTCCAATCGTCACCCTTAAAGATCACGTTGAATCGGAGGTCTTTCCAGATCTCTGCTTTGTCGTTGGTGAATGCCGGGTAGGCCGCATCGACGTGACGGACGTTGCGTACAATCTCCAACCGCTCGACAAGCGGAACGACAGGTTTCATACCCTTGTGCTCAATCAGAACCTCGTCCGCCACAACACCAGCGATGAGGAAGTCACATCTCTTTTTGGCTTGCCTCAAAAGATTAAGGTGCCCGATGTGAAACAAGTCGTAGGCGCCAGGTGCGTAGCCGATGCGAATCATGGCAGTGGTGTCCTATACCGAGGCTGAAAGTCAGATACTGAAAATCTACCGCTGCAACGGCTCAGGGACGCTCTGTTTCCTATTCGGAAAATCAGACAATGTAACGAGCAAAGCAGAACGCCCAATGCGAAGAGGGCCGGCAAAAATGCGGGCCCCCTTGCGCAGATCAGGAGCAGTGTTCCACGCTTAAAAAGAATGGAATGACTTTCCTTGTTTTGTGAGTATCAAGCATCACCGTTAGTGGTCGTCGCTTTGATCAAACCCAGTTGAGTTAGGGCTGCGACGCCATCGTCGAGACCGCGCTCCTCCACGATCTTGCCGTCAATCACCTTCAGCACTGTGGTACCGGTGAAGTGCATTTTGCGACCCGTTGCGGCAGGCAGACCACCGATGAGAAAGTCGTCGTGAGCTTGGCCTGTGTGAGTACCACCACCTTCCCATTGACCCACTACGTAATCCCCTTCGGCAATCAGGTCGGCTGTGCCCCAGAAATTGAGATCGGGGAATGCCTTACGAAAATCGGTCATGAACGCCTTAATGTCATCGCGGCCACGACGAGGTTCGTGCAGAGAGTAGTGGAGCAGCATGTCGGGAGCGGCGATTTCGTCAATGACCGCTAGGT
>NZ_JBOIBY010000662.1:0-1229 GCF_050739655.1 Pseudomonas sp.
TCGAGGATCACGTGCAGGTGACGATCGAGCAGAAACCGTTTCAGTCGGCGGACGGTATCCAGCACCTGGGAACTGCCCAGGCGACCGATGATGCCGATATTGCGAAATTGCTCCATGGGGCTCCTGCTGGGGATCTGTGCGACGGCGAAAAACACGATTATGGGCGAAAGCCGCTGATAGACAAAATCCTTTCAGCCTCAAGGGTGCGCGCACGTTTCGGGCTATGCTCGCAAGATGATCCTATTTCCAGACTTGCTCCAGTTACCCCACCAGTTGCGCCATCCCGAAGTGCGCGACCTGGCGTGGGTCATCCTCGCGCCGCCAATGCTCAGCGACACCCCGTGGCCGCAACGCCATCCGCTGGCGGGCAGTGACTGGGTGCAGGCACCCGAGCGGCTGGAACACTGGTTACGACAACTGGATCGAGACAGTTACGGCTTGCTGCACTGGCTGGCCCAGGCCCGCACCCGACGCCTGGGCCTGTATTACGAACGACTTTGGCAATTTGCCGTGCATCACGCCCCAGGCATCGAGTTGATCGCCGCCAACATGCCGATCCGCCGCGAAGGCCACACGCTGGGCGAACTGGACATGCTGCTGCGCGATCGCGACGGCGTGCATCACCTGGAGCTGGCAATCAAGCTTTATCTCGGGCCGCAATCCGGGGATGGAAGCGATACGGCACAGTGGCTCGGCCCCGGTTGCCACGATCGTCTGGATCGCAAGTTGACGCACCTGAGCGAGCATCAACTGCCGATATCCGCACGCCCGGAGAGCCGCGAAGTGCTGGCGGCGCTGGATATCCATCAGTTCAGCGCGCATTTATGGCTTGGCGGTTACCTGCTTTACCCATGGCCAGGGACAGCCATGCCACCCAGTGGTGCACACCCCCAGCATTTGCGGGGTCGCTGGCTTCATCAGAAAGACTGGCCCGCTTTTTTTACGCAAAGTCCGATCGGTCGCTGGCAGCCCCTGCCCCGCCATGCCTGGCTGGCGCCAGCCCACTACACGGCGGAGCACACCTGGAATGCCGACCAACTGAGCGCATGGCTGAGTGAACTCGACCCGCTGGCCCCGGCGCAATTGCTGGTACGGCTGACGGAAAATGCCGATGGCGACTGGGACGAGGCGGAGCGATTGTTCCTGGTGTCGGATCTTTGGCCGAATGTGCCGGGGCAAGGTTGAGATTTGTATGGCCTGAAACGGCCTCATCGCGAGCAGGCTCGCTC
>NZ_JBOIBY010000663.1:0-2075 GCF_050739655.1 Pseudomonas sp.
AGGTGTTGAATAGTCCTTAAAAATCAGTATTATACGCGCCACCACACAGCGGGTCGTTAGCTCAGTTGGTAGAGCAGTTGGCTTTTAACCAATTGGTCGTAGGTTCGAATCCCACACGACCCACCATATTTGGCGGTTTAGAAAATCCGGAAGGCCCACGCAAGTGAGGATTTCCGGGTTTTTTTTGCCTGTGATTTGTGTTTGCCCAAGCCTGGGCGGCGCTGCAAGGCGCAGGTCAGAATCATCTTTTGCATCCACCGGATATTCTGTAGCCTTGCGCAGCTTCAACACTGTTCCGTGCCTGATGAATACTCACTTTCCCGGCGGTACCCTGAAGGGTCCGGAGCCGGGTGTATACTCGACTTTCGCGCGAATGCGCCTGCAGGTCTTGCGAAAATGACGCAGATTTCCGAACGCCTTTTGGTTCAAGCCCACCTCGATGCCAAGCAGCCCAAGCCGCTGACCGCCGATGAGGAAGCCTATTACCGTTCCGCCATCGCTGCCGAGCTCAAGGCTCAGGACGCGGTGCTGGTTGCTCACTTCTATTGCGATCCCGTTATTCAGGCCCTGGCCGAAGAAACCGGTGGCTGTGTTTCCGACTCGCTGGAGATGGCCCGCTTCGGCAATGCTCACCCAGCCAAGACCGTGGTCGTCGCCGGCGTGAAGTTCATGGGCGAGACGGCCAAAATCCTCAACCCGGAAAAACGTGTCCTGATGCCGACCCTGGAGGCGACCTGCTCGCTGGACCTGGGTTGCCCTGTCGACGAGTTTTCTGCGTTTTGCGACCAGCACCCGGAGCGTACAGTGGTGGTTTATGCCAACACGTCAGCGGCGGTCAAGGCCCGGGCTGATTGGGTGGTGACTTCAAGCTGCGCGCTGGAAATCGTCGAAAGCCTGATGGATAACGGTGAAACCATTATCTGGGGACCGGACAAGCATCTGGGCACTTACATTCAGCGCCAGACCGGTGCCGACATGTTGTTGTGGGACGGTGCCTGCATTGTTCACGAAGAGTTCAAGTCCAAGCAGCTTGAGGACATGAAGGCGTTGTATCCGGATGCGGCGATTCTGGTGCACCCTGAGTCGCCGACCTCGGTCATCGAGCTCGCGGATGCTGTCGGTTCCACCAGTCAATTGATCGCGGCAGCGCAAACCTTGCCGAACAAGACACTGATCGTCGCGACTGACCGCGGTATCTTCTACAAGATGCAGCAGCTGTGCCCGGACAAGGTCTTTATCGAAGCCCCTACGGCCGGTAACGGCGCAGCATGCCGCAGTTGTGCGCATTGCCCCTGGATGGCGATGAATACCCTTGAGCGCACGCTGAAGGCGTTGAAGGAAGGGGCAAATGAGATCTTCGTCGATCCGGCGCTGATTCCACAGGCGATTCGGCCATTGAAGCGCATGCTCGATTTTACTCAGGCTGCGATCTTTTTTGTGGGCGTTACTTTTGTTTCTTGGGGATCCGCACAAGCTGGGTATTGGAGTACATGTCATGCCAGCTGCGTTTCTGCTTGTCGAACAGCGACCAGATGAATCCCAGGCCAACGCACAGCCACGACGCGATCGATACCACAAAACGCAGCAGCGCCTGCCACAGGCTGATGGACGAGCCATCGGCGTTCTGGACGCGAATGCACCACACCTGCATGCCCAGGGTCTGACCGGTATGGGTCCAGAACTTGGCGAAGAAGCCAAACAGGACAAACAGCAGCACTGTCGAAAGCAGCGGATCGCCATCGAGCGCACCGGCTTCTGTGAGCGTGCGCATTCTCTCTTCACCGATGATCGACATCTGGATCATCTTGTAGGCGCCGCTGGTGACGATCAGCAGGGCGGTGCACAACAGGAAGTCATAGAACATTGCAGCCAGGCGGCGGCCCAGGCCAACGGCAGGAAATTCGCCCTGGGGGTTGAGCAGGTGTTTCGACATGTTGGCTCTCGGCGAAAAAAAGAAGCCATTTTACGGATTTACGCGCACAAAAAAGCCCCTGATGTCAGCATCAGGGGCTTTTTCGTTACAGAAGATTAGCCTTCTGCTTGTACTTCGTCAGCCTGCATGCCTTTCTGGCCCT
>NZ_JBOIBY010000664.1:0-1637 GCF_050739655.1 Pseudomonas sp.
CTGGAAGTAAGGTACTTTGACCTCGGTGTTCACCCTGGATAAACCGTTTCATGGGTTTCCCCTGCGATGAGATTCTCAGAAATCATAGCAAGGGTTTGTCCGGGTGTTTTTACACACTCTGGGTCAATAGCAGTCGTTCAGGACAGTACAAACGGCTGACTTTTCACTCTGGCGAAAAAGAGTGAATGAGATATCTTGTCGAGCTGTCGATCCGCTCAACATTCCAAGGAAGCCAATGCTCAGTTCACTCGTATCAAATGGTCAGCCACAAACGCCTGACCGGTTAGAACTGATGGCCCCCTGGTGGAGTTTTACGAAAACAGTCCTGGCTGCGACAGCCCTGTCGTTGGTACGTGACGGGCTCATCGAACTGGACGACCCAATTTCTGATCAGCCTTTCACGTTACGCCAGCTACTGCGGCATGAAGCAGGTCTGGCCGATTACGGCGAACTTGCGGAGTACCACGCCGCTGTTACGAACAGTGAGCCAGCCTGGTCGGCAGATGAAATGATGCAACGCCTTGACGGTGCTCGACTTCGATGCAATCCCGGAACCGATTGGCATTACTCGAATGTTGGCTACTTGCTCATCGGCAGGCTTATTGAACGGCTAACTGATCTGACGCTTGATGATGCGGTGACTCAACGTGCACTTACTCCTCTGGGCCTGTCGAACGTTAGCTTTGCTAAAACGCGAGCAGACTTACAAAAGACCCATCTTGGAAGCACCTCGAATTATGACCCCGCCTGGGTCTATCATGGCTTGCTGATCGGCCCAATTTCCCAAGCAGCGCTATTTCTGGATCGACTCCTCTGCGCAGAACTGCTCTCCACGGGCTTGCTCCAGGAAATGCAGACAGCACGAACATTGGGCGGCCCGATTCCCGGGCGCCCATGGATCATTCCGGGCTATGGCCTAGGTGTGATGCAAGGGTCGATTGACGGCGGACATTCCCTATGCGGGCACACAGGCTGCGGGTCAGGCAGTGTCATTGCTGTCTACCGTATCCGCGACGGCGACGCATCGGCTTGTTGCGCTGTTTTTGAAGCGGGTGCCAGTGAAGGTGCCGTCGAAGCCATCGCTGTGAAACAGCTGATGCAAGTTATGCGCGGTGGCTGACGACGGCTAAGTCCTTTTGGCGTCGACCTCATGATTCGCCGGATGACCGCTTCACGCCCTGAGGAAGTCAGTCAACCAAAATCGAGGTTCTTGAGGAGCGATGAACCACGCGTCCTCAAGGCATTCAAATAGGTGGTTTCATCGTCAGGCGTATTCAACGGAATATTCCATTTAAGAATTTTCTGCCTCGGGCGCACGGAAGGCCTTACTGTAATAGCCGGACTGGTCGAAACAGCAAACCTGCTTCTTGCCGGTTGCAAGCATATCGCAGGCATCACCAATTCGCTTTTCGCGCGTCTTGAGTTGCTTGGCTGAAGTAATCCAGTGGATCCAGTCTACTCGTGCGATGGTCGTTGTATTATTCCAAACTTTACGAGCCTCAGGAGTGGCTGCCAGTGCTTCCTCAAAATCTGCCGGGATGTCAGGCTCGGGTTCCTTTTTCACAGGGGTTAGCTCGAGTGTAACGATATCCCCAACGGCCACACCTGCGGCGTCGAGTAACTCGCTACTTACCTTC
>NZ_JBOIBY010000665.1:0-9818 GCF_050739655.1 Pseudomonas sp.
ATCCAGACATGTGGATGTCGCATCATTGCGGGTTCCCCTTATCGTTCTTGTTATCCCGCCGGCTTTCACCTGCGGCAAGGGAGCGGCTGCATCAGACTACGAACTTGAATCGCCGGGCCTTGCTGCATTTGCAGTCGGGCGTCATCAGCTAACTCCATTCATGAGCGAGTATAGACAGCGACTCTCACCTCGCAATGTGAAGGCGTAAATCATCTGAAACAGCATTAACTTGCTTTCGGGGTCAAGAATGGAGAAGGATGCAGACGAGTGGTGGCAACCGATATAACGGGGGCGTCTCAAGGATGAAACAATTATGACAAATGCGTCTGAACATTTTTCGTAAGCCAGCTAAGTTATGTCTTCCCTAATTCATTGCCTTTGTTTCCTGGAGTTTTCATGAACACCGCCGCATTGCGCGAGCAGATCCAAAAAGCCCAACAACACGAAGCCGAAACCGGCCTGCTGACTCGTCAGCTGGAAAGCAAACTGCCTCATTTACACCCGGCGATCCAATTGCCGGAAGCCGATGCCAATGGCGTGCTGACGCGTTTTGTCGCCGCCTACATCGACGAAGTGCCAGACCTGCTGGATGCAGCCAATGAAGTCGCCAGGGAAGCGGGTATCGAGTCACAGATCAAACCGGTGCTGAATATCGCCGAACAGTACTTCCTCCAGCCGCCCGCCATCATGGCCGGGCACGTCGGGCTCGACAGCCTGCTGGACGAAGCCTATCTGGCGCACCGTTTTGTCGAAGAGGTCAACGACCTGTACATCAAGCATTTTGGCCAGCCACTGATCCCCTTGGACATGACTGTCGCCAACCTGATTGCTCACCAATTGATCGGTGAGGAATTTGCCAACCAACTGGATGAAGTCGTGCATCACGCTTTGGATGAAATGCTTGATGACGAAAGCTTTGCAAAGGAATCGGTGGAAGCCTACCGCGACAAACTCAGCAGTCCGGAGACTGGCGCTGCGTGGAAGCGCTGGCCATGCATGTCCCGCCGTTTGGGCGTGGGCCTGGAACTCGAGGCCTGACCCCACCCCACACCTGTAGGAGCGAGCGGTGCGACGATTCGACTTGCCCGCGAAGGCGTCCTCAAGAATGCCAAAAGCTTCGCGGGCAAGCCTTGCTCCTACAGGGTTATTTATGCGGCTGAACCAATCCCGGTATTGGTCCGCACCCGCCCCTCCAACCTGCGCTTCAACCCCCGCGATTCAATCATCAGCCTCGAGCCCTTGGCCGCATTCGCCCGCCCCCATTCCTCCAGCAATTCCAGACACGAGTGATCGATGTAGCTCAGGTTATTGAGCGGCACGTGCACCGTTGCGCCCGGTGGAATGCTGCCCAGCACCTGGGTCAGCGCGGGTACTTTGAGGAAGGTCGCCGCACCCGCCAGGCGCAGCTCCATTTCACCGGCTTGGGGCAGGTCGATCAGGCTGATTTTCAACCGCGAAGCCTTCAACGCCAGTTTCACCAGGGTAAGGCCAAAGCCCACCAGCACACCGGTCAGCAAGTCGGTGAAGATGATTGCCAAGGCCGTCGCCGCGTAGGTGAACATCGGCATCCGCCCATAGCGCCCGAGACCACGAAAGGCCTTGATATCCACCAGTTTGAACCCGGTGTAGACCAACACGCCCGCCAGGCTCGCCACCGGAATACTTTGCAGCACACTAGACAGCAGCAACACGAACCCGAGGAGCCACAGGCCGTGGAATATCGTCGAATAGCGCGTCGTGGCGCCGGCCTGGACGTTGGCCGAGCTGCGCACGATCACCCCGGTCATCGGTAATGCACCGAGCAATCCGCAGAGCATGTTGCCGACCCCCTGTGCAGACAATTCACGATCAAAGTCCGCACGCTGACCGCTGTGCATGCGATCCACGGCTGCGGCGGAGAGCAGGGTTTCGGCGCTGGCGATGAAGGCCACTGCAAACGCGGCAATCAGTAGCGTGGGATTGGCCAGATTGAGCAGATCATCGGGTTTGAGCCAGTCAATGGCTTGCGCCAGATTGGCCGGGACTTCGACCCGTTTCACCGGCAATGCCAGCAACAGACTGGCGATTGTCGCCAGACCCACCCCAAGCAGCGCCCCTGGAATGAAGCGCAGCGAATGAGGGCGGGTTTTTTCCCACAGCCACATCACCGCGATGGTCGAGAGTCCGAGCAGGCCAGCCTGCCAGCCAAACGACGGCAGCGCCTGTGCCACTGCACCAGGGAAGGCCGCGAGGTTATCCAGACCGGAGGGTTTCGGCGCGGCGTCGAGCATCACATGCACCTGCGAGAGCACGATCAGCACGCCGATCCCGGCGAGCATGCCGTACACCACCGCAGGCGCCGTGACCCGGAACCAGCACCCGAGCTTGAAGCGCCCGGCCAGCAGTTGCAGAAACCCCGCCAGCAGCAGGATGGGCCCGAGCATGGTCACTCCATGCTGGCGTACCAGTTCGAATACCAGGACAGCCAGCCCCGCCGCGGGGCCGCTGACTTGCAACGGCGAACCCGCCAACCAGCCCACGACCAGGCCACCGATGATCCCAGTGATCAAGCCTTTGGCAGGGGGTAGCCCAGAGGCGATGGCAATGCCCATGCACAAGGGTAGGGCGACCAGAAACACAACCACCGAAGCCAGCAGCTCCCGTGGCAAAACAGCTCTGAGTTGAGCAGCACGCATGATGATTCTCCCGAAGTTTTCTTCAGGCGTGGCGAGGCCTGACCGCTGTAGCAGCGGCCGGCGTCAAACCACACGGATTTTTAGGAGGATTTAGAAGCGCGCTTTGGGCGTCGCCATCGGAATCGGCAGGCTGCCATCAAGCGGCAGGAAACGACCCTGTTCGGCGTCGTAGGCTTTGATTTTGCTGGTTTCGATGTCGTAGACCCAGCCGTGGATGAACAGATGGCCGTTCGCGATGCGCGAGGCTACCGAGGGATGGGTGCGCAGGTGCTGCAATTGAGCGATGACATTTTCCTCGGTGAGGATATGCATGGTCTCGTTTTCGTCGGCGCAGTTGCAGTTGTCGTGCACCATGGTTTTTGCCACTTCCGCATGCTGCAGCCAGGCTTTGACCGTGGGCATTTTTTCCAGGGTATGGGGATTGAGCACCGCCCGCATCGCGCCGCAATCGGAGTGCCCGCAGATGATGATGTGCTGCACGCCTAGCGCCAATACCGCGTACTCGATCGCGGTGGAAACGCCGCCGTTCATTTGCCCGTAAGGCGGAACCACGTTGCCGACGTTACGGGTGACGAACAGATCGCCTGGAGAACTATGGGTGATAAGTTCGGGGACAATGCGCGAATCGGCGCAGGTGATGAACATGGCCCGTGGTGATTGAGCCGTGGCCAGTTTCTTGAAGAGCTCTTCCTGTTGGGGAAAGACCTCATGATGAAAATGCAAAAAGCCGTCAACGATATGCTTCAACGCTGCATCGGCGGATTCCACCTCGGGCTGGGTGGAAGCCGACGCAGCCAACGGCTGTTTATCCTTGTCACTCATGATTCATCCTCTTTGGCGGGCTCAGGGAGTTGTCCCGTTTGTCCGGTGTGAAGCCAGTGGCTGGTTAAAAAACATCCAGGTCTTGAACCTCGACCCATCAGTCACTCGATGAACAAGGTAGCGGCCGAATCTTAACTCAAACTGAATAAAGTGCTCTAGAACGTGTGTTCCAGGTCACAAAAAACGTGACTGCCCTAATAGCGGGTCGCGTTCTTCAGGACTCAACCATAGGCCAATTGTCCTTAAATCAATGACATTTGGCGACCCGGCGGACAAAAGGCATTGCAGTCCAGATTGAAACCTTCACGACGGTTGAGCCCCAAACGTTTGATGGTTTTGGCAAAGCGTTGTGCGAGCAAATCGGCGAAGGGACCTTCACCCCGCATCCGCGCGCCAAAACGGCTGTCGTACAGCTCGCCACCACGGCTCTGGCGGATCAGGCTCAGGACATGCGCTGCACGCTGTGGATAGTGAGCGTCTAGCCATTCTTCGAACAGCGGTGCCACCTCCAGTGGCAGGCGAAGCATCATGTAGGCAGCACTTTGCGCTCCGGCGGCCTGGGCCTCGGTTAGCAGGTTTTCGAGCTCACTGTCGTTGATCATCGGAATCATCGGCGAACACAGCACACCCACCGGGATTGCGGCTTCGCGCATCACCTTTATCGCTCGCAACCGCGCCTTGGGCGCTGCGGCGCGGGGTTCGAGGATTCGTTTGAGCTCGTCGTCCAGCGTGGTGAGGCTGATCATTACAGCGACCAGCCTTTGCCGGGCGAGTTCGGTCAGCAGGTCGAGGTCGCGAAGAATCAGCGAACCCTTGGTCACGATGGTCACCGGATGACGGTAGCGCAGCAGCACTTCGAGGGTTTGTCGGGTGATCTTGTATTCGCGCTCGATCGGCTGATACGGGTCAGTGTTTGAGCCAAGGTTAATCGGTGCGCATTGATAGCCCCGTTTGGACAACTGTTGTTCCAGCACATCCACGGCATTGGTCTTGGCGATCAGTTTTGTCTCGAAATCCAGCCCCGGTGACATGTCCCAATAGGCGTGGCTGGGGCGCGCATAACAATAAATGCAACCGTGCTCGCAACCACGATAGGGATTGATCGAACGATCAAAGGGCAGGTCCGGGGAATTGTTGCGGGTGATGATGGTTTTCGCGGTCTCGATGCGCACTTCGGTGCCTTGCGTGATCGGTGCTTCCTGATACCAGCCGTCGTCCTCGGCCACCGATTGATTCGGAGCAAAGCGGTTGTGCGGGTTGGTGGCAGTGCCGCGACCGCGAGGAGGTAAGGGAGTGGTCATCGGCGGAATCCTTTGGTCTGTATATTCATACAGTATCCGAGGCGACGTGTATCGACCAGTACCGTTCGGCCTTTGATCTGTTGGCGGATTGTCCATGACAAGTATTTATTAGTTAGGAGTAAATAAAGGAAACATATGGATCGTGGCTGATTTTAATGTCGGCTCGTATATTTGCCTCGCTAAGCAATATCTCTATAGCAATCAAATAAAAGGAATTATTTATGTCTTTCTTCAATCAACGCGGTATTTTTCTTCAACTGTTGCAGCCGGGTCCTTCTGAGCCCAATACATTGGTTTCCATACAACTTGCTCGTAAGGAGTTAAGTTGGGATGCGGAAAACGAGCAGCAAGTTGAAGCACTGGTTGATTCGGTTTTTTACACGGCTGTCTCAACCGATGCTGGTAAATCTTTCAATATCCAGGCCGTGAAAAAGGATGTAGACGGGGACGGTGATATTGATGCAGATGACAAAGCGAAACTTGTGGCCCTGGCTAAAGCCTACGCCAGCATTACGAGTCCCTGAACGCTAAACTGAGTGGCTTCACAATTCTTTGACAGCCAACTCACAAGCCGTTGACCGTTCAGGGAGGATCATCGTCAGTAACTTCCCGTACCTTTCTGAACGGTCACTCGAGCATGTCCTTACCACGCTTTATTCCAGCGATATGCCTTTCACTGGTTGCACTTTTAAATCTTGCACCTGTTTTTGCAGACGACAACACGCCGACTCGCCCGGCAGAGTGGGCACAGCCTGTTGAGGTGCAGTACAACCTTTTCCAAATGTCGCCGACACTTTATCGCAGCGCGTTGCCGGACAGTGGGGCGGTTTCTTTACTTGAAAAACTCAAGGTCGGAACAGTGATCAGTTTTCTGCCGGAGTCTGACGAGAGCTGGTTGTCCACGCCTCGCATTACCCAAGTACATTTGCCCTATCGGACTAACCACGTAGATGACGCAGACATCATTAAAGCCTTGCGCGCCATTCAAACCGCCGAAGCCAATGGTCCAGTGCTGATGCATTGCAAGCACGGTTCTGACCGGACCGGATTGATAGCGGCCATGTATCGGGTAGTGATTCAGGGATGGAGCAAGGAAGATGCACTGAGCGAAATGACCCAGGGCGGTTTTGGTGACAGTAAGCACTTCAAGGACGGCGTTCGGTACATGATGCAGGCTGATATCGACAAGCTTCGCACGGCTTTGGCAAACGGTGATTGCAGCACGAGTCCTTTCGCCGCGTGCTCAATGAAGAGCTGGTTCCAATCGGCCCATCTCCAGTAATAACGCCTTCCACTGCGTTGCGCAGCGGAAGGCGTTTTTTTGCTTAGTGCTGCTCGTCAGGTTTCTTTTTCAGTTTCGGGTTCGGGAAGAACTGTACAGGCTGAACCTTGGTGTCCGGAGCCTTCACGGCGGTCGTGTTGACCCGTGTGCCCAACTCCTTGGGTACGGAAAGGCCTTGTTCATTCAATGTGTCGGAGTACCCGCAGGCGACGCACTCGCGATGCGGTACGTCATCTTCGCTCCACATCATCAGCTTGTCCGGTTCGCTGCAAGCCGGGCAAACCGCCCCGGCGATAAAGCGTCGTTTGGTAATCACGGGACCTTCACTCATGCTGCCGCGCCCTCAGTCAGGCCACTGTGACGCAAGAGTGCGTCAATCGATGGCTCACGGCCACGGAAGTCGATGAACAGCACCATTGGTTCTTGAGAACCGCCACGCGCCAAAATGGCTTCGCGGAATGCACGACCGGTATCGGCGTTGAGCACGCCTTCTTCCTCGAACTTCGAGAACGCATCGGCGGACAGCACTTCAGCCCACTTGTAGCTGTAGTAACCCGCCGCATAACCGCCGGCAAAGATGTGTGCAAAGCTGTTGGGGAAGCGGTTATAGGCGGGTGGACGCATAACGGATACTTCGTCACGCACGCCTTCAAGCACCTGTAGCACGCTACGACCGTCGCCATGGGTCGCGTGCAGTTCGAAATCGAACAGCGAGAATTCCAGCTGACGCACCATCATCAGTCCGGACTGGAAGTTTTTCGCCGCGAGCATTTTACCCAGCAGGTCCTGAGGCAATGGCTCGCCGGTTTCATAGTGACCGGAAATCAGCGCCAACCCTTCAGGTTCCCAGCACCAGTTTTCCATGAACTGGCTTGGCAGCTCGACGGCATCCCAGGCCACGCCGTTGATGCCGGACACACCAGCATGTTCGACGCGGGTCAGCAGGTGATGCAGGCCATGACCGAACTCGTGGAACAGGGTGGTGACTTCATCGTGAGTCAGCAGCGCAGGCTTGCCGCTGTCGGCCGGGGTGAAGTTGCACACCAGGTTGGCCACCGGACTTTGCAATACACCCTCGGCGGTGCGGCGACGGTCGCGGGCGCCATCCATCCAGGCACCGCCGCGTTTGTTGGCGCGGGCATAGAGGTCGAAGAAGAAGCGGCCGACGTGCTGGCCATTTTCCTTGATCTCGAACAGACGAACATCGGGGTGCCAGGTGTCGAAGCCTTTCTGCTCGGTGATCTCGATGCCGTACAGGCGTTGCACGATGGCGAACAGGCCGCCCAGCACTTTATCGATAGGGAAGTAGGCACGCAGGGCTTCCTGGGCAACGCTGTATCGCTGCTCACGGAGTTTTTCGCCGTAGAAACCGCTGTCCCAGCTTTGCAGGTCCGGACAGCCTTGTTCTGCGGCGTAAGCCTTGAGCTGCTCAAGGTCCTGCGCGGCGAACGGCTTGCTGCGCTTGGCCAGATCGCGCAGGAAGCTCAGCACCTGATCGCTGGATTCGGCCATCTTGGTCGCCAGGCTCAGCTCGGAGAAGCTGGCGAAGCCCAGCAGTTTTGCCAGTTCCTGACGCAGGTCGAGAATTTCTTCCATGACCGGGCCGTTGTCGTTCTGACCGGCATTTGGGCCTTGGTCCGACGCACGGGTGCAATAGGCGGCGTAGACCTCTTCGCGCAGGGCACGGTCCTGGGTGTAGGTCATCACCGCGTAGTAGCTCGGGAACTCCAGGGTGATCAACCAGCCGTCCAGGTTCTTGGCCTGAGCGGCGGCGGCCATTTGTGCCTTGGCCGAGTCGGTCAGGCCGGTGAGGGCATTTTCATCGGTGATGTGCTTGGTCCAGGCCTGAGTGGCGTCGAGCAGCTGGTTGGAGAAGCGGCTACCCAGCTCGGACAGCTTGCTCTGCACCTCGGCGTATCGCTTCTGCTCGGCTTCCGGCAGATCGATACCCGACAGGCGGAAGTCTCGCAGCGAGTGTTCCAATATTGTTTTCTGCGCCACATCGAAACCGGCGGCTTCCGGGCTGTTCGCCAGGGCTTCATAGGCCTGGAACAGTTCGCGGTTCTGGCCCATTTCAGTGGAGTAGGCACTCAGGGCAGGCAGGCAGGACTCGTAGGCTTCACGCAGTTCGGCACTGTTGCACACGGCATTGAGGTGACTGACCGGGCTCCAGGCAGCGCCCAGACGATCATTGAGTTCGTCCATCGCCAGTACCAGGCCCGCCCAGGTCGGTTGTTTGCCTTGGGTTTTGAGGATCTCGATAATGGCGGCACGGTTGTCGGCCAGGATCTGTTCAATGGCCGGTTGCACATGTTCGGCACGGATCGCGGAGAACGGCGGCAGATCGTAGGACTGCAAAAGAGGGTTGTTCACGCTCACGGTTGATACCTTGGCTGGAGAAACATGCAGCCATCTTAATTACAATCGACACTCACCGCAGCTATCAGCGACAGAGAGAGAACCTATCGTGTCCCTTCGCAAGTATCAGAACCACACGCCGCTGCTCGGCAAAGGCGCTTTTGTCGACAGCTCGGCGGTGGTGATTGGCGACGTTGAAATCGGCGAAGACAGCTCGGTCTGGCCGCTGACCGTGATCCGCGGCGACATGCACTGCATCCGCATCGGTGCGCGCACCAGCGTGCAGGACGGCTGCGTACTGCATATCACCCATGCCGGGCCGTTCAATCCCGATGGTTTCCCGCTGCTGATCGGTGATGACGTGACCATTGCCCACAAGGTCATGCTGCATGGCTGCAATGTGGGCAGCCGGGTGCTGATCGGCATGGGCAGTATTGTCATGGACGGCGCCGTGGTCGCCGACGATGTGATCATCGGCGCCGGCAGCCTGGTGCCACCCGGCAAGCGCCTGGAAAGCGGCTTCCTGTATGTGGGCAGCCCGGTGAAGCAGATCCGGCCGCTGACAGACAAGGAACAAGCATTCTTCACCTACAGCGCGGCGAACTACGTGAAGCTCAAGGATCTGCATCTGGCCGAAGGTTACGACCAGATCTGACCCCGACGCGCTTATTCAGGATTCAACATGCATTACCAAACTATTCTGTTCGACCTCGACGGCACCCTGACCGACCCGCGCGAGGGCATCACCCGTTCGATTCAGTTTGCCTTGAGCAAGCTGGGTATCGATGAGCCCGACCTGACAAGGCTTGAACACTTTATAGGTCCACCGTTGCTACAGGCATTCATGCAGTTTTACGACTTCGATGAGCCGAAAGCGTGGGAGGCGGTGAATTTTTATCGCGAGCGTTTCAAGGTCACGGGTCTATACGAAAATCGTGTTTTCGACGGTGTCATGCCCCTGCTGGAAACCCTCGGCGGGCAAGGGCGACAGCTTTACATCGCTACCTCCAAGCCATGGGTGTTCGCCCGTGAGATCGCCCGGCATTTCGACTTCGCCCAACACTTCAAAGTGATCTACGGCAGCGAACTGGACGGCACTCGGACCAATAAGGTCGAGCTGATCGCGCACTTGATGGCCGAAGAAGGCCTGGACCCGGTCAACACCCTGATGATCGGCGACCGCAAACACGACCTGATCGGCGCACGCAGCAATGGGTTGGATGCTGCGGCGGTGGGTTATGGGTTTGGCAGTCGGGAAGAGCTCAGCGCCGAGACGCCGGCTTATCATTTCGAAACGCTGGAAGAGATGCATCAGGCGTTTTTGCGGCGCTAATGACATCGCCTTCGCGGGCAAGCCCGCTCCCACAGGATTTGTGAACA
>NZ_JBOIBY010000666.1:0-4714 GCF_050739655.1 Pseudomonas sp.
CGGTGGCGCCAATCTGCAATACGGCGTTCGGCTCTTCGGTGCCGGCGGCGAAGATGCCCCTAGGACGCGAATACTTGAAGCTGCGACCGATGATGTCGACGCCGTTGGCCAGCAGTGCAGCGGCCAGCGAGTCGCCCTCAAAGCCTTTGTAGCTCTGGCCGTTGAAGGTGAAGCTGAGGACTTTGTTGCGGTCGATCCGTCCGCCGTTGGACAGGCGATTGATCTGGCTCATACCTTCTCTCCCAGAGCCGTGGTGGCCGCTTTCGGGCTATCGGTCTTGTCGGTGAATTGTGGCTTGGTGCCGATCTTGTAGGTTTCGAGAATCTCGTAGGTCACGGTGTCGCGGGTGGCGTTGAAGTACTGACGGCAACCGGCGGCGTGAATCCACAGTTCATGGTGCAGACCGCGAGGGTTGTCGCGGAAGAACATGTAGTCGCCCCACTCCTCGTCGGTGCAGCTGGTCGGATCCAGTGGACGCGGGATGTGCGCCTGGCCGGATGCGTGGAATTCCTCTTCAGAGCGCAGCTCGCCGCAGTGAGGACAGAAGATATGCAACATGGGGATTTCTCCTGTTAGTGGGCAACCGCAGCAGCGCCGTGTTCATCGATCAACGCACCGTTGTGGAAACGGTCGATGGAGAAAGGTGCGGCCAGCGGGTGCATTTCACCCTTGGCCAGACTCGCGGCAAACACGTTGCCCGAACCAGGTGTTGCCTTGAAGCCACCGGTACCCCAACCGCAGTTGAAGAACATGTTCGGCACAGGCGTTTTCGAGATGATCGGGCAAGCGTCCGGCGTGGTGTCGACGATGCCGCCCCACTGACGGTTCATGCGTACGCGCGACAGCACAGGGAACATTTCGACGATGGCCTGGATGGTGTGCTCGATCACCGGGTACGAACCACGCTGGCCGTAGCCGTTGTAGCCGTCGATACCGGCGCCGATCACCAGGTCGCCCTTGTCGGACTGGCTGATGTAACCGTGAACGGCGTTGGACATGATCACGCTGTCGATGATTGGTTTGATCGGCTCCGACACCAGCGCTTGCAGCGGGTGGGATTCGATCGGCAGACGGAAACCGGCCAGCTTGGCCATGTGCCCGGAGTTACCGGCAGTGACCACACCGACGCGCTTGGCGCCGATGAAGCCCTTGTTGGTTTCGACACCGATGCACACGCCGTTTTCCTTGCGGAAGCCGATCACTTCGGTCTGCTGGATCAGGTCCACACCCAAGGCGTCGGCGGCTCGGGCAAAGCCCCAGGCCACGGCATCGTGACGGGCCACGCCGCCGCGACGCTGGACGGTAGCGCCCATCACCGGGTAGCGGGTGTTCTTTGAGCAGTCGAGGTACGGGATCTCGTCGGCCACTTGCTTGGCATCGAGCAGCTCGCCGTCCACGCCGTTGAGGCGGTTGGCGCTGACCCGACGCTCGGAATCACGAATGTCCTGCAGGGTGTGGCACAGGTTGTAGACGCCGCGCTGGGAGAACATCACGTTGTAGTTCAGGTCCTGGGACAGGCCTTCCCACAGTTTCATCGCGTGTTCGTACAGGTGCGCCGACTCGTCCCACAGGTAGTTGGAGCGAACGATGGTGGTGTTGCGCGCGGTGTTACCGCCGCCCAGCCAGCCCTTTTCGACCACGGCCACGTTGGTGATGCCGTGCTCCTTGGCCAGGTAGTAGGCGGTCGCCAGACCATGCCCGCCACCGCCGACGATGACCACGTCGTAAACCTTTTTCGGCGTTGGCGTGCGCCACATCCGCTGCCAGTTTTCATGGTGGCTGAGAGAGTGTTTGAAGAGGCCGAAGCCTGAGTAGCGTTGCATAGTCATTTACTCCAAAACCGCACTCAGCGATAAACCGGGAAGTCTGCGCACAGGGCCGAGACTTGCTGGGCAACATTGGCCTCGACATCGGCATCGCCGAGGTTGTCGAGGATGTCGCAGATCCAGCCGGCAAGCTCGACGCACTGCGCAACCTTGAAGCCGCGAGTGGTGACCGCCGGGGTGCCGATGCGCAGGCCGGAGGTGACGAACGGCGACTGTGGATCGTTCGGCACGGCGTTCTTGTTCACGGTGATGTGGGCGCGACCGAGGGCTGCATCCGCCTCTTTGCCGGTGAGGCCCTGACGGATCAGGCTGACCAGGAACAGGTGGTTATCGGTACCGCCGGACACTACATCGTAGCCGCGTTTGATAAACACGCCGGCCATGGCCTGGGCGTTGTCGATCACTTGCTGCTGGTAAGCCTTGAAGCCTGGCTCCAGCGCTTCCTTGAAGCACACGGCCTTACCGGCGATCACGTGCATCAGCGGGCCGCCCTGGGCACCTGGGAATACCGCGGCGTTGAGCTTCTTCTCGATTTCTTCGTTGGACTTGGCCAGGATCAGGCCGCCACGTGGACCGCGCAGGGTCTTGTGGGTGGTGGTGGTCACCACGTCGGCGTACGGCAGCGGGTTCGGGTACAGGCCGGCAGCGACCAGACCAGCGACGTGGGCCATGTCGACGAACAGCAGCGCGCCAACCTTGTCGGCGATCTGACGGAAGCGTGGGAAATCCAGGGTCTTGGAGTAGGCAGAGAAGCCGGCAACGATCATCTTCGGCTTGCACTCGACGGCCAGACGCTCGACTTCGTCGTAATCGATCAGGCCGGTATCGGTGTTGATGCCGTACTGAACGGCGTTGTACAGCTTGCCCGAAGACGAAACTTTGGCGCCGTGGGTCAGGTGACCGCCATGGGCCAGGCTCATGCCCAGGATGGTGTCACCGGCTTGCAGCAGCGCCAGGTAAACGGCGCTGTTGGCCGAGGAACCGGAGTGCGGCTGGACGTTGGCGTAATCGGCGCCGAACAGTTGCTTGGCGCGCTCGATGGCCAGGGCTTCAACCTTGTCCACGTGCTCGCAGCCGCCGTAGTAACGCTTGCCCGGATAGCCTTCGGCGTACTTGTTGGTCAGGCCGCTGCCTTGCGCTTGCATGACGCGCTTGCTGGTGTAGTTCTCCGACGCAATCAGCTCGATGTGATCTTCCTGACGTTGCTCTTCGGCATTCATTGCCGCCAGCAGTGCATCATCGTAACCCTGGATCTGGTCTTGCTTGCTGAACATCGCGTCTCTCCCAGCGGCATCTGTGCGCCATTCGTCTCGGTAAGGCACCGACGGTTCGGCAGTGCCCTTTGAATGCGATGGTATGACCGGCGCAGACAGGCCAAATGCCTATGGGCGCCACGCAAAGGTGCGTTTACGACATAGCGGGAAATGGACCGTTGGAACGCAACCCTCAGCACACCTCAAAACCCTGTGGGAGCGGGCTTGCCCGCGATGGCGGTGTGTCAGCCACCATCAATATGGGATGTGCCGCCGCCATCGCTGGCAAGCCAGCTCCCACAGGGTCAGGTGATTGCTTGTCGTAATGCGTAGAGGATAAGGAAATGCACGGGATACAGCACATACGCCCAGCGCCGCATGGGTGGTGGTTTTACGTCATGGACGTGTCGTAAAAGGAACAGCCCGAGCCATGGCGCAATCAGACAAGTGGCAACCGCCGCCATCGCCACGTGATTGCCCAGTCGAATGGAGTAATACAACACCTGCCACTGATTGGCTGCCAGGCAGACAATCCCCGGTACCAGGGCGAAATACCAAGGACGGCGGATCACCAGTAGCATCGCCAGCGGCAACAACACACCGAAGAAGCCGAACATCAGTTTCGATGCAAACAGTGCCGCCAGCACGATGGCAGCGACCGCCAACAGTCGCATTTGAAGACTGCGATCCTGCCAGCCACGCGCCACCAGAAGCCCCAGTACGAGCGTGGGCATCACATTCCAGGTGTCGGGGTTGGGCAGGAACCATCGATAGGGAATTTCGCTGACCGCGCTGAACAGCATCAACCAGCCCAGGTAGCGCCACTGCCCGTTGGTCGTGACGGACGCACGCGCCAGATTGGCCGCCATCGCCAGGCAGAACCACGGGAACGCCAGACGCCCGGGCACATACAACCAATCAGCGGAATAACCGACATAACGCAAGTGGTCGAGGACCATGCACAGCAGCGCCAGCCACTTGAGCAAATCCAGTGCACCGTCGCGCTGTGTCACATGCGAAGTCACGTGCATAATTACCCGGCATCCTTGTATTTTTTCTGACAGTGACATCCCGTGTGCTCCCCGGACGATCTTCGGTAGAGTGCGCACCCTCATTGACCACGAGACGCTTCACCATAGGCGCCTCGACCACGGAAGCAGGCCATGACCGATAAGAGCCAACAATTCGCCAGCGACAACTATTCCGGCATTTGCCCTGAAGCCTGGGCTGCCATGGAACAGGCCAACCATGGCCACCAGCGCGCCTACGGCGACGACGAGTGGACTGCCCGCGCGTCCGACGATTTCCGCAAACTGTTCGAAACCGACTGCGAAGTGTTTTTCGCCTTCAACGGCACCGCCGCCAACTCCCTGGCCCTGTCGTCGCTGTGCCAGAGTTACCACAGCGTGATCTGCTCGGAAACCGCCCACGTCGAAACCGACGAATGCGGTGCCCCGGAATTTTTCTCCAACGGCTCCAAGCTGCTGATCGCCGGCACCGAAAACGGAAAGCTCACGCCGGAATCGATCCGCGAAGTCGCACTCAAGCGCCAGGACATCCATTACCCGAAACCCCGCGTCGTGACCCTGACTCAAGCCACTGAAGTCGGCAGCGTCTACACCCCGGACGAAATCC
>NZ_JBOIBY010000667.1:0-4198 GCF_050739655.1 Pseudomonas sp.
TTAGTGCCTCTTCCATCGGTACACGACTGCTAAGCTTATCCACAATTGCTGATGCCAAAATCAGCAATCCGCCCTGGGTCAATTTTCAATCGGCAGGGTGGGTCAGTTTTCAATCAGCGCCGACAGCTATAGCGGGTATGTGGGGCGATTCGCTCACATCCTGGCACTCAGATTGGAGGATTCCCCACGTAGCCTGGTCGTTTAGCCGCACAGCTCACAAATCTTGTTGTTTGTGCGTGCCCCTTCGGGGAGTGGCTGTCGTGAACCGAGCCGAAGCAAACCACGTCTCGGCCCTTTGGGCTCACATCCTGCACGCCTGCGCGCTCCGCTTGCATTATGAGTTTAATCACAGACCGTAACGTAACTTTTGACTTGTAACGTAAGCAGCGTTACAGAGCACAAAATTACGTTACAGACCTTCAATCGCATTGCTCTTGAAGCCGGATGGAGAACCTCACTCATGGCCACCTCGAACTGCACATATTGACTCTGTGTTCGCCCCCTCTTCTTCCATTGGTCTCGCCAATACCCTACCTGTGAATGGGAGCTTTCCAAACGACCGGGCCAAGAGTAATGTAGCTTTAACTACATAATGCATATCTTACTCTACATGAAAAATTGGGTAGCTCTGATTCTGGGTTTACCAACTGCCAATGCCACCGAACGCATGCGCGCCTGGCGTGCATTGAAGGCTTCAGGTGCGGCGGTACTGCGCGATGGTGCCTACCTATTGCCTGACACCGACTTCTGTCGTGAGGTATTGGCGTCTGTCGAACGCGACATCCTGGCGCTAAATGGCACCGCCTACGTCCTGCCTGTCGTCGATCCTGACGGTGAGCGCTTTGTCGAGTTGTTCGACCGTAGCGATGACTACACCAAGCTGCGCACAGAGATCGAAGAATGCCGGGCACAGCTCAATGCGGAGAATGCACTGCTCAGCACGAAGCAGATTCGAAAGCTGCGCAAAACCTACGATCTACTGAGCACTATCGATTTCTTTCCGGGTAAGCCGAAGCGGCAAATCGACGCAGCCTTACAGGAGCTTGAGACGGCAGTCAGCAGAGCGTTGTCTGCGGATGAGCCACACAGCCGCGACCAACCCATAACAGCACTCAATCTTAGCGACTATCAGGGGCGTATCTGGGCAACTCGCAAACGTCCTTGGGTCGACCGACTGGCATGTGCCTGGTTGATCCGCCGCTTCATTGACCCCAACGCACAGATACTCTGGCTAGACACGCCTCAGGATTGTCCAGCCGATGCCCTGGGTTTTGACTTCGATGACGCGACCTTCAGCCATGTCGGCAATCGCGTGAGTTTCGAAACCTTACAAGCCAGTTTTGAACTTCAGGAACCCGGCCTGAGCCGCATTGCCGCAATGGTGCACTACCTCGATATCGGGGGCATTCAGCCGGTGGAGGCTGCCGGAATCGAACGGGTGCTGGCTGGGCTGCGCGAAACTATTGATCATGACGATTATCTTCTGGCTGCCGCGAGCGCCATCTTCGACGGCCTGCTTGCCGGTTTTGTGAAAGAGGAGCAAATCAATGAATAAGGTTGTGGCCTCTGCGACTGAAAAGGAGCTGTCGACGCCTGATGCGATCAGCTTACGCGAGGCGTTTTGGTTCTGGCTGAAGTTAGGGTTCATCAGTTTCGGTGGGCCAGCGGGACAGATTTCGATCATGCACCAGGAACTGGTGGAGCGTCGGCGCTGGATCTCCGAACGACGCTTTTTGCATGCCCTCAATTACTGCATGTTGTTGCCTGGGCCAGAGGCTCAGCAATTGGCGACTTACATCGGCTGGTTGATGCATCGAACCTGGGGAGGCGTAATTGCCGGTGCACTGTTTGTGCTGCCCTCGCTGTTTATCCTGATTGCGTTGTCGTGGATGTACATCGCCTTCGGGGAAGTGCCGGTGGTGGCCGGACTTTTCTATGGGATCAAGCCCGCCGTGACAGCCATCGTGGTGCAAGCAGCCCATCGAATAGGCTCTCGTGCGCTGAAGAACAATTGGCTGTGGGTGATAGCCGCAGCTTCATTCACCGCCATCTTTGCGTTCAATGTTCCGTTCCCGCTGATCGTATTGGGCGCTGCATTGATCGGTTATGTCGGTGGGCGTCTGGCGCCTGAGAAATTCAGAGCTGGGGGCCATAGTGCGGCCAAAAAATCTTTCGGCCCGGCCTTGATTGATGACGACACTCCGTCCCCGGAGCATGCCCGGTTTAGTTGGTTAAAACTGGCAATGCTGGGACTGATCGGCGCCGCGCTGTGGGCGTTGCCCATGGGGATTTTGACCGCCCTCTTTGGTTGGGAAGGCACCTTGACCCAAATGAGCTGGTTCTTCACCAAGGCTGCATTACTAACCTTTGGCGGAGCCTACGCGGTACTGCCGTATGTCTACCAAGGCGCAGTCGGGCACTATGGCTGGCTAACCCCTACGCAGATGATCGATGGGCTTGCGCTGGGGGAAACCACACCAGGGCCGCTGATCATGGTGGTGGCCTTCGTCGGCTTTATCGGGGCCTATGTCTCGCAGGTGTTCGGTGCCGATCAACTATTTCTTGCGGGTGCTGTGGCTGCCTCCTTGGTGACCTGGTTCACCTTCCTGCCCTCATTCCTGTTCATTCTCGCGGGTGGCCCGCTCGTGGAATCGACCCACAACGAACTCAAATTCACCGCACCGCTCACCGCCATTACGGCGGCAGTCGTCGGTGTGATTCTCAATCTGGCATGTTTCTTTGGTTATCACGTGCTTTGGTCAAAGGGCTTCAGCGGCAACCTGGACTGGCCCTCTGCACTGATCGCCATTGCAGCGGCGATTGCCTTGTTCCGCTTTAAGCGGGGCGTCATTCAGGTGCTGATGGTCTGTGCGCTCGTGGGCTTGGCAGTGCATCTGTTGCGCTAGAGAGGACGAGTTGGTTAACAATCTTTGGCGGGCCCTGGGCCCGTCAGATCACCCAGCCTACTGACCTAGGCAGGCGGTGTTCCATGAGGTGGATTACCCGTGAACGACCCAAGATCGACCGCATCGCCTGTCCTTGGTTGATCGCTCGATTTATCGATCCTCAACCCGAGTTTTTATACGTTCCCAGCGGTGATGTGTTGCGGTTAGCGGTGGAGAAAGATGCCGCGCCCTATGACATTCCCGGCGTAGAACTGACTCACGAGGGCGAGCTGTGTAGCTTCGATGCGTTTCTGAAAAAGTACCAGCTCAGTGAGCCTGCCTTGCAACAGCTGGCCAAGATTGTGCGCGGAGCAGATACCTCGCGCCTAGATCTAACGCCACAATCGGCTGGGCTGTATGCAATTTCATTGGGACTGTCTCAGCGCTATTCCGACGATCATGAAATGCTTTCGCACGGACTGATCCTGTACGACGCGCTGTATGCCTGGTGCAAGGAATGCCAAGGTGAAACGCATAACTGGCCTCCACAAATGTGAGAGAGCCAGCCTGCATCAAAGCCCAGTTTCAAGCTGGGCTTTTGCCGTTTAGTGGCAGTGGTAGTCGTTCGTTTTATGGTTGCGATGGCAACCTTTTGAATCAGTACCACCACTATGCGCGAAGGCAGCAACGGACGAAATCGAAAGTAAAGCGGCGATCAAAAGGGCAGACAGTTTCATCAGGGCTTGCTCCATGCTTATGGTTTTATAGCCGTGAGATCTCTCACGCCCCACAGCGTATGGCCAATTGCCTTCATCGAGCAAGCAACTTCCTCACTGTCTCCCTGACATTCGATGAAAGGCTGAGTGCCTATTTCTTGAGGTACCACTCTCTCTGGTTTAGGATGATGCCATATCCCCCTGGGGGGGATGTGACATCATCTGCAAATGAGAAACTCGTCGCTCTTTCTTCGAGAAATGCTCGAAAACCAGATGGGCACACGTCTTTCCATTTGAGATTTCTCATGCTGAAAATCCTAGCCAACCGAACCTACCGTCATCTCTTCCTAGCCCAGGTCATTGCGCTCGTGGGGACTGGTCTTGCCACTGTCGCATTGGGCCTACTGGCTTTCGACCTTGCAGGCGCCCAAGCGGGCGCTGTCCTCGGTACGGCGCTGGCGATCAAAATGACGGCCTACATCGGCGTTGCGCCGATTGCAGCGGCTTTCGCAGAGCGTCTACCCCGTCGGGCAATGTTGGTTTCGCTGGATCTGGTGCGAGCCTTGGTTGCACTGGCACTGCCGTTCGTGACGGAAG
>NZ_JBOIBY010000668.1:0-1442 GCF_050739655.1 Pseudomonas sp.
AAGCGGTAGACGTAGACCTTGCGACGCAGGCGGTTGAAGCGGATGGGTTCGTCACGGGGGGCGTCCACGTCCATTCGCCAAATATACACACCACTCCAAACTCCAATAACGAGGACTACAGGAATGATTAAATTGATGACCCAATCAGAATTCCATATTTCAAGTGGGGAGCTTAGTGGATAACAAGTCAGCACGAAAACTAACATCGCAATCCATGGTCCAGCCCCTCGCGTTCTAATAGTAGAGCGCCGCAATTCGAGGTACACGGGGTCCACATGGTTGGGTGGATTCGACAGCACCGGCGGATAAGGTTCGGTGCTGGGCGTCTGGTCGGGCATGGGCAGATCACGCTTCCATCCGGGGGCATGAGGGTCGAGTAGCGGTTCGGTAAAAGCCATTAGCGGTCTCCGGGAAGGTTGGCAAAGGTGGTCAGCGTGAGGGCCGCATAGCCCTGCGGCACGGTGCGTTCACCGTTTTCCAGTCGCCATCGGGGCCGAGAGAGAAAGGTAAAAGTCATCAGGGCGCGGTCCTCGACTCCAGGTCGATGTCGGCGGGCCACTGCACCTTGGGCGCCAGGCGGCGGGCGAGGTTGAAGCTCACGTCTTCGTTGTTCCAGTCGCGCGGTGGGCGGGGGAAATGGGGTAAAGCGTGCGGACCTTGCTGCATGAACAGCAGGGCCATGGCCCAGTACATTTCGCCCTCCTGAATGCTGTGGGCAAAAGGGAAGCGGTCGATGACCTGGTTGGTGCCGGGTTTCACCACGGCAATACTGACGGACTGGATCGAGCCGCCGGTGCCCATGGGGCCATAGACGCTGCAGGCTTCGGCGCGCAGGTCGTCCCAGTCGTAGACCTCCGTGCGAACCCCCCAGGCTGTACGACTGAAGGGGCGAAGGCCATCGTGATGGTAGCGGTAGACGTAGACTTTGCGACGCAGGCGGTTGAAGCGGATGGGTTCGTCGCGGGGCGAGAGTACGGTCATTCGCCAAGCATATATTCCGGACCAAAACGCGATGATGGATAAGATTACACAGATGAGGATGAAGCCAAAGTCGATAGATTCCCATGGTGCAGGTGGGAAGAGGAACGGGAGTATGAGTAAGTAAGGGGACGAGACGAGAATAGCAATCGCCAACCACGCGCATAGGCCCCGCATCGTATAGGTCGAGCGCGGCAATTCCAGGTAGATCGAGTTCACATGGTTGGGCGGATTTGACAGTACCGGCGGATAGGGCTCGGTGCTGGGTGCCTGGTCGGGCATTGGCAGATCGCGCTTCCAACCGGGGGCATGTGGGTCGAGTAGCGGTTCGGTAAAAGCCATTAGCGGGCTCCGGAAAGGTTGGAAAAGGTGGTCAGCGTGAGGGCCGCATAGCCCTGCGGCACGGTGCGATCACCGTTTTCCAGTCGCCATCGGGGCCGAGAGAGAAAGGTAAAAGTCATCAG
>NZ_JBOIBY010000669.1:0-1258 GCF_050739655.1 Pseudomonas sp.
AGCGATGTCGGCGATCAGTTGGTCTTTAGTAAGAGCCATTTAGTGTTCCTTCCCTATCAAATTCATATGGATTGCAGAGTGCAATGTCAGCCATCGAG
Source organism: Pseudomonas sp. (assembly GCF_050739655.1). GTDB lineage: Bacteria > Pseudomonadota > Gammaproteobacteria > Pseudomonadales > Pseudomonadaceae > Aquipseudomonas. Next base: position 99 of record NZ_JBOIBY010000669.1, read on the forward strand.
CCCGATCTTCTGGATCTGGCACCCTCGGCCAAATAACCTCGGGATCGGGGTTATAGATACCGAAATCAGGGTTTGGTTCGACCTGACAAATGCTGACTGCACGCTTAACGCAGTGACTTCGCGCAAGACCGGGCAAAGCTAGCACACAGCCGTGGAAATATCCGCCTCTAGCTACCCATTTGGTCAGCTTTATTGCGCTAAAACGGGAAAAAAACGCATAAGCGCCGTCGGTCGCCCGTCAATTGCCCTTCGCACCGCGCAAAAACCAGTGGTTGCGGTACACTGGGCGCTTTTTCGGGGAGCACGCCCTCCTCTCTTCATTCAGCCGAGAAGCCCATGCCGATCCGTCATTGCATCGTCCACCTGATCGACAAAAAACCCGACGGCACACCTGCAGTTCTCCACGCCCGTGACTCTGAACTGGCCGAGTCCGCGGCCATCGAGAACATGCTCGCCGACCTCAACGAAAGCTATAACGCCAAACAGGGTAAAGCCTGGGGCCTGTTCCATCCGGAATCGGGCGCGTTCCCGTTCAGCGGCTGGCTGAAGGAGTATCTCGATGGCGGCCAGGATTTCACTGCGTTCAGCCGAGTGGCGGTTGAGCATCTGCAAAAACTGATGGAAGAATCGAACCTGTCGGTCGGCGGCCACGTGCTGTTCGCACATTATCAGCAAGGCATGACCGACTACCTGGCCATCGCCCTGCTGCACCACAGCGAAGGTGTGGCCGTGACCGATGAACTGGACGTGACCCCGTCCCGTCACCTGGACCTGGGTCAATTGCATCTGGCGGCGCGGATCAACGTTTCCGAGTGGCAGAACAATAAACAGTCCAAGCAGTACATTTCGTTTATCAAAGGCAAGAACGGCAAAAAGGTTTCGGAGTATTTCCGCGATTTCATTGGCTGTCAGGAAGGCGTCGACGGCCCCGGTGAAACCCGCACCCTGCTCAAGGCCTTCAGTGATTTCGTCGAAAGCGAAGACCTGCCGGAAGACGACGCCCGCGAGAAGACCAAGACCCTGGTGGATTACGCCAGCAGCCAGGCCAAGCTCGGTGAGCCGATGGGCCTGGAAGAACTGTCGGGGTTGATTGACGAAGAACGCCCGAAGGCCTTCTACGATCACATCCGCAACAAGGATTACGGCCTCTCGCCGGAAAT
>NZ_JBOIBY010000670.1:0-2787 GCF_050739655.1 Pseudomonas sp.
TTAGTGCCTCTTCCATCGGTACACGACTGCTAAGCTTATCCACAATTGCTGATGCCAAAATCAGCAATCCGCCCTGGGTCAATTTTCAATCGGCAGGGTGGGTCAGTTTTCAATCAGCGCCGACAGCCGACAAAGTCCGGCATTCCAGATGGCAGCGAAACTCCGGCACCGCACAGAAACACGACGCGACCAGCATCACAACGTTCTAGGAGGATATCCGGAATGGAGGGACCATCGGAATGGAATCTCATGAACTCAACTCATCAATATTGTTAATAGATCCTACTGCGTGATTGGCGAATGCGCCTGCTTTGACGGTAGCTCCACGGAAATGGAGCCGCATCAGGATAGGCGCACATCGACGATGCTGCCGTCCCCGTCGCCAAGTAGCTTCCGTCGACCGACATTTGCCCCCTAAGAGGGTCGGCAAGGACGAGTTGGACTTGAGAATTCTGCTCACTGAGGCTGGTCGGTAGCGGGCGATTTTTTTGCAAATGCAATCCGACCAGCTCTGCGCCTTACAGGTGATTGTTGCCTTTCACCACAGGCAGCTTGGGTCGTTCTCTACCGGTATGTCCACGAATCGTGCTGGTCAAATCCGATGCAAATAACTGGTCAGATCGAATGCAAATGGGTGGGCAAGTCCGTGCCCACGCTATGCTCGATGGCAGGAAACCGAAGCGATTAGCGTCCGTTTGGTTTCTTTTAGTAAAAGCGCTGAGCTTGGCACTCTCCCCATTTTAAAGGGTTTCGGGCGATTGCGTTCGTTTTGCTTCGTTTCGTTTTCCTCCGCTTGAAAAGGATGGAAAAAGAAACTGCCGTTTCCATCAAAGCCCTTTGAATACAGGGCCGCAAGCTAAATTTGAAGCCTCAAAGCAGTGCCAAGCTAAGCGCTGAAAGCGAAAAAAAGCGCCAGTTTTCGTGAAATTGCTTCCTGCACTGTATTTGGCACCAAAGGAAACTTGTATCCGCCAAACCCTCACTAAGCTCGTCCCGCAAAGCCCAGTAAATACGGGGAATTCGCCAATTTTTCATTTCGGTTCCCCCCGTTACTTCCACAGACTTCCCACCAGTTTCCTTTGGTGCCAATCAGAGCGTTAACTCACACAAAGTGATGAGGGAATAGCTGGGTTCGTAAATCCGGATTTGGCTCCTTGGCTGCCGAACTAGGCAGGCAGCCATCCGCGCCATCATTGTGCTCTCCGACCTGTTCAGCTGGGCTGATGCTCGAGCGGGATAACTCGCAAAGACTTACGATGCCTCCTGAAAGCGGAGCCTTGGACACGGGGGGATGACCATCCCATTACGCATACACCGTTTTGAAGTCTGCGGAGATAGGGGGGGCTTTTGCGGTGCGTGTTTAAGCGTCTTCAGCATCATTTCCTGAAAGCTAAAAAACTGCGGTGTGGCCAACCCGCCGGACACCGGTCCGGCATGTCCGAAGGCCCCGGCCTTCGAGTTTCCCTCAGCGGCCGCCCTGTCTAACACATTCATTACTTATTGCCTGCAAGCCCGCCAGCGCAAAGCTGTAAAGGTGAGCGATCAGTTGTTCTTTGGGCATCTGCAAGACCAACTGCACCGGGCCGGGTAAACCATTGCCGGCAACCAGCAGCATCAGGCACGGCGCAGCCGTGCTGACCAAGCAGCGCAGAAGTGCAGGGTTGCTGATGGGGATTGCGGTTATCTCGCTCAGTATTCCCAAGATAACTGCGAGCTTTGGCTGCAATTCTTCGGTAAACAGCACCTGCAGATTGGATGAGGGCGCCAGCAGTTCGCGGGCCAATACACCGGTGTGCCAGCCCCGTCCCGACTGAGCGGCATCGACCAGAATGGTAAAAAACGCGCGCAGTTTTTCTTCTGCACCCTCGTTGCGCTCGGCGATCTGCAGTAAGTCATCCAGGTGGATGATGCGTCGGTGCGCCTCGGCGAGGACGGTTTGATAAAGGCCTATACGACTGCCGAAGTGGTAGTTGATCGATGCCAGATCCACCTCGGCCTCTGCGGCGATGGCCTTGCTGGTGGTTTCCGCAAACCCGGTTTGGGCGAACAACCTGCCCGCCGTCTCGAGGATGCGCGTGCGGGTCACTTCACCGTCAATACGGCTACTGCGACTCGATTTGGTCATGGCTTTTCAACTCTGTTGGTTCTGGATAGTTGATTTTCGCGCGGTTTAGATTAAAGTCAATTTAATCTGTTTTTTGCGATGTCTTGTTGCCCACGTTTGCGCTCGGAATCTGCTTATGAAGAAGCCTCTTATCGTTGTCGCAGTGGTTGCTGGTCTGGTTATCGCAGGGCTGCTTGTCTGGAACAGCCACCATCGCGATGATCAAAGCCCCCTCACGCTGCATGGCAATGTCGATATCCGTCAGGTGTCGCTGGCCTTCGATGGCAACGGCCGGGTTGCACAACTACGGGCCGAAGAAGGCGACTCAGTGAAAGCCGGCGCGGTACTGGCGGTGTTGGACACTCGTACCCTGACCTTGCAAGCCGAGCAGGCCCAGGCGCAGATTGCCGTGCAGGAAAAAAACCTGCTGCGCTTGCGTAATGGTTCGCGGCCTGAGGAAATCGCCCAGGCACGCAGCCGCCTGGCTGCCGCCAACGCCGATACCGCTCTGGCCAACCAAGACTTGGTTCGCTTGCAGGGCATTGCCAATAAAACCAGTGGCCGTGGCGTTAGCGTGCAAGATCTGGATCGGGCCAAGAGTTCGCTGCAAGTCGCCAAAGCCAGGGGCGAGGAGCAGCAAAAGGCCTTGCGCCTTGCTGAGCTTGGGCCACGTGCAGAAGATG
>NZ_JBOIBY010000671.1:0-1716 GCF_050739655.1 Pseudomonas sp.
TGGCTGACAGACCTCAGGCTATTTGACGTGTATCAGGGTAAAGGCATTGATCCTGATAGAAAAAGCCTCGCAGTCGGCTTGACCTGGCAGCATCCATCGCGCACTCTTAATGACGATGAGGTGAATACCGCAACGCAAAACATCCTCACCTCGCTTGAACAAAGGTTGAACGCCACGTTAAGGAAGTGACGTATGGGGGCTCTGACGAAAGCTGAGATGGCGGAACGTCTGTATGAAGAGCTGGGCCTGAATAAACGGGAGGCCAAGGAATTGGTCGAACTGTTTTTTGAAGAAATCAGGCACGCTCTTGAAGACAACGAACAAGTCAAATTGTCCGGTTTCGGCAATTTCGACCTTCGGGACAAACGCCAGCGGCCTGGCCGCAATCCGAAAACGGGGGAAGAAATCCCGATCACGGCTCGCCGTGTGGTCACCTTTCGTCCAGGGCAGAAGTTGAAGGCCCGAGTTGAGGCTTATGCTGGAACCAAGTCATAACGACGAGCTCCCCGTCATCCCGGGCAAACGCTACTTCACCATTGGTGAAGTCAGCGAGCTGTGTGCGGTCAAACCACACGTGCTGCGCTACTGGGAGCAGGAGTTTCCTCAGCTCAACCCTGTCAAACGCCGCGGAAACCGCCGGTATTATCAGCGCCAGGACGTGCTGATGATCCGGCAGATTCGCGCGCTTCTTTACGATCAGGGGTTCACCATCGGCGGCGCACGCTTGCGTTTGTCCGGCGATGAAGCCAAAGACGACACCACCCAATACAAACAAATGATCCGCCAGATGATCGCCGAGCTCGAAGATGTTCTGGTGGTGCTCAAGAAATAAATTCCTGCTTTTAAATACTTCCAGTTTTCAAAAGCTTGCGATATATTCTTGAGCGTTCCTCGAGGTGAGGAACAGGTTTCACGCCTAGTCGGGGCGTAGCGCAGTCCGGTAGCGCACTAGCATGGGGTGCTAGGGGTCGAGTGTTCGAATCACTCCGTCCCGACCATATTTTTCAATGACTTAGCCCAACTTTAGCGAGCTGGGCTTTTTCATGTGTAGGGAGTTTTGCGGGGGTTCATCCCGTTTTTCTCCTCAAGATGGTCAGCGCCGGTCCTCGCGAATCGGTTGCCGACACTTTGTTCGCCTCCATAATCAACTGCTCCAGCTCTGCGGTAGAATAGTGGCTCGTAACGCTGCCATTCTTGTGCCCCAAGAGCGCCTTCCGATCTTCTAGTGTCACGCCCGCTGCACGAAGCCTTCTGCCAAAGGTGTGTTTGAGGTCGTGAATCCTGATCGATCTGAACCCAGGGTGTGCCGGTGAATTGTGTTCCATTTCCCACTTCGCCGCCGCTCTCACCCTGGCTTTCTTCCACGCTGTGTCATTCATCCGGTGCATTGGGGTAGGACCGCGTTCGTCCGGTTGTCCATACGGGAAAACGTACTTCGAGTGCAGGCCGCGCTGGCCGTCGATGACTGACATCGCCACCTTGTTCAGCACCACCAGCCTCTCGTCGCCGTTCTTCACGCCAGATTTTTCACTCCGCCCGCCAAAGTCAGCAGGAATCAGGAACACACTCGCTCCCAGTTCCGGCACCCTAATCTCCCAATCCCATTGAAGCTTGCAGACTTCCTGTTCCCGGCAGCCCGTGTTCACTTTGTAGAGCGACATCCTCAACAGGTGATCCGGAATCTCCGAGAACAGCATCGACTGCTCTGCCCAGGAC
>NZ_JBOIBY010000672.1:0-34737 GCF_050739655.1 Pseudomonas sp.
GGAATGCCTCTTGTGACGCTCTGCGTCACGCCTGTGAAGGGACGCGGAGCGTCCCGGGCTGCATTCCCACGCAGAGCGCGGGAACGATCAGTCAACTCAGCTTGAACCCACCCATCTGCCGCGCCAAATCATCCGCCAACCGCTGCAACGTCTGACAATCCTCACGACAAGCCCTCACCTCTCCTGCCGTTGCTCTGGCCAGATCAGAAATCCCCTGCACGTTACGGTTGATCTCCTCGGTCACCGCCGACTGCTCTTCCGTCGCCGTCGCGACCTGGTGATTCATGTCGCTGATGCGCTCGACCTGGCCGGTAATCGCCGTCAACGAGGCGCCGGTGCGCTGACTCGACTCAACGCCGGTGCCCGTTGCCGCCTGCCCGCTATGCATCGACGACACGGCGTTCTGCGCACCCTGCTTCAGGCTGCCGATCATTTGCTGAATCTCATCAGTGGACGACTGCGTGCGCCGCGCCAAAGTCCGTACTTCATCGGCAACCACCGCAAATCCGCGCCCCATATCCCCGGCTCGCGCCGCTTCGATGGCGGCATTCAATGCCAGCAGGTTGGTCTGCTCGGAAATCCCGCGAATCACTGCCAGCACCTGATCGATCGACGCCACCTGATCCGCCAACTCGCCCACGGCGCTGGCGGCGACGCCAATTTCATCGGACATGCTTTCAATATGGCGAATCGAACCGCCAACCACTTCCCGCGCCTGCATGGCTTCATCTCGAGCACTTTGCGAAGCGACTGCCGCGTTTCCGGCGTTTTGCGCAATTTCCTGCACCGTCAGGCCCATTTCGTGGACAGCGGTAGCGACCATGTCGGTCATCTCCTGCTGACGCCCGGAACGCTCGGCGGTGTTGTCCACCACTTTCGCCACTTGCCCGACCGCCACGCGCAAACGCTCACTGGTGGTCAGCACTTCACCGATCATGTCCCGCTGGCTGTCGAGGAACCGATTGAAACCGCGAGCCAGGTCTCCCAGCTCATCGGCACGACTGGAATCTAACCGGTGAGTCAAATCTCCACCGCCGCTACCGATGGCTACCAAGGCAGCTGTTACCTGACGAATCGGGCGTACCAATCCACGGGCCAGCAGCACCACCAGCAACAGGCACACCAACGCCACCGCCAGGCCGATGCCGCTGCTCATCCACATCGCACGACGGGCTTCGGCGTAGATTTGCGACTGTGGCACTTCGGCCACAAGGGTCCAGGCGAGATCCCGCAGCGGCAGGCTCAGTGCTAGATAGTCCTCACCGTCGCGAGTAAAGCTGCTGTTTGTGGCAGTTTTTTGACCAATGATGGACTGTGCCGCCAGCGCGCCAATCTGTTCGGCCAAAGAACGCTTGCCACTGAATTGCGCCTCGGGATGCACCTGGATCAAACCGTCGGAACGCACGAGATAGACCTTGCCGCGCTCACCAAAGCTGAAGTTGTGAATCAGCTCCGACAACTCCTTCACGCTCAGCCCAAGCCCGGCAACACCCACGACCTTGCCGGCCTGCTCGACCTTGATGTCGATAAAAAGCGCCAATTCTCCGGTGGCGCTGTCATTGTCGATGTTGAGGGTGCGTGGCTGATTGCTATCTAGAAACGAATAGAACCACGCATCACTGGGCTTGGAGCGACTGAGGGTGCGATCCAGGCCTTTTTCAGAGATGTAGTGATTGGAAGCGCCACCGATGATCAGTGCCGTAAAGGCCTTGTGTTCGGCGCGGATGCCTTCCAGATACTGCGCAAAGGCAGCGGTTTTGGCGCTGTCTTCACCGGCGGCCAGCCAGTCGCGCACCATGCTGTTGCTGGCGATGTCCTTGGCGGCGGTGAGCGGTTGAACGAGGATGCGCTCGATGTCGTTGCGCATCGCCTCGATGCTCGACGGCAGCGCTTGCTCGACCAGATAACTCTGGGCAAGGCGGTTGACCACGAGGGTATAAATGCCAACCACGATCAGGATACTGACGAGCAGGGCTGTGCCCATACTCAGGATCAACTGCCATTGAATACTGCGTCGCCAGAACTGCATGGAGCACCCCCAAAGAATAAGAGGCTGAAACACTGCAACAGCCGTGCCGATTGTATACAACTAAACCGACAATCTATTCTTTGGTTGTGCGCAAAGCCGATCAGGCCTGATTGATCGTCTTGGAGATCACTTCAACCGTGGCGCTGACTTGCTCTTGGTAACGGTCGAGTTCGAGCTTGTGCTGCTTTTGCATTTCGATCTGCTGCGAGCACAGGTTCATTGCGGCCAGCACCAGCAGTCGGTCACCGATCAATGTCGGGTACTTTCTTTTGGTGTCCGCCAGGGCAGCCTTCAACATTAACGCCGCGTCCAGCAGGGTCTGCTCTTCTCCGGCCGGAGCCTTGATCGAGTAGTCCTCCCCCAGGATCGAGACGACTTTTACCCCCGGGCCATAACTCATGCGCTGACAGGGCCAGCGCTGACACGCTCAACCAGCGCCTGGATGCGAGCTGTAGTGGCGCCCTGCTTCTCTTCCTGTTCCATCAGGCTCAGTTGCAGGCTTTCGTTTTCTTCCTTGGCCTGGGCCAGTTCGGCGCTCAGGGTCTGATTGGTGCCAAGCAGGGTCTGGTTCTGTTGCACCAGGTCGCTGACCAGCTGTTCCAATTGGCTTAGGGATGCTTCCAACATTTTGATTTTCCAGGCATTTTCAAAGGGCGCGTACGATAAAGAAAAGTCACCGTGGATGCCAGGGTTATACGGGCGCAAGGCCTTGATTTTCCTGACGAGTGACCTTTCTCGCGAACTGTAGAGACTGTGATTGGCCAATCTGGTTCCTGCACTTCGTCGCCACGGCTTTGCTGCGACAAAACCGCGCGCGCACTCAAGACTTTAGTCGTACGACCGATAGCCATGCATACGTCAGCCTCGGCACCGCTCAGGTGCGCTCTTTTCGGTACACACCATGTCCCTTCGAAATATGAATATCGCGCCGCGAGCGTTCCTCGGTTTTGCCCTGATTGGCGGCTTGATGATGGTGCTGGGAGTGTTCGCCCTGAACCAGATGAGCAAGATTCGCGGCGCCGCCGAGAACATCACCAGCAGCAGCGTTCCGAGTATCAAGAGCCTGGACGATTTCACCCAACTGACCCTGCGCCTGCGCGTGCTGTCCTATCGTTTGCTGGTGAACCGCGAACCCGACGTCCAGCAAAAAACCATGGAGCTGCTGGAGTTGCGCAATCAGCAGATTCGCGCCGCCCAGGCCAGCTACGAAAAACTGATCAACAGCCCGCAGGAACGTGTGACTTACGACCAATACGTGCAATTACTCGGGCAATACCGCCAGATCGAAGACCGGATGAAGACCCTGTCGCGCAATAATCAGGTCGACGAACTGCGCAGCTTGCTCAACACCGATTTGCTGAACAACTCCGAGGCGGTCAACGCCGTGCTGAGCAAGCTGCTGGAGATCAACACCCAGCAGACCCTTGATACCAATCAGCAAGCTGCCGATCAATACGACTCGGCCTTCAACCTGGTGATCATCCTGCTCGTCATTGCCACCGGCCTGACCATGTTGTTCGCCTGGCTGCTGACCAACAGCATCACCCGACCCATCGCCAATGCCTTGAACGCCGCCGAACAAATCGCCGAAGGCAACCTGACGCGCCCGATCACTGTCGACGGTGAGGACGAGGCGGGTCGCTTGCTGCTGGCGATGTCGACAATGCAGGACAAACTGCGCGACACCCTGCAACGGATTTCCGGCTCGGCCACTCAATTGGCGTCTGCCGCTGAAGAACTCAACAGCGTCACCGATGAAAGCGCTCGTGGCCTGACCCAGCAAAACAACGAAATCGAGCAGGCCGCCACGGCGGTCAACGAAATGACCAGCGCCGTTGAAGAAGTCGCGCGCAATGCGGTCAGCACTTCCGAAGCATCGAAAAACGCCACCACCTCTGCAGGTGACGGTCGTGATCTGGTGCAGGAAACCGTCAGTGCCATCGAACGCATGAGCACCGATGTACAGAGCACCGCGACTTTGATTGGCGACCTGGCGAATGAGTCCCGTGACATCGGCAAGGTGTTGGATGTGATTCGCGGCCTGGCCGATCAGACCAATCTGCTGGCCCTCAACGCTGCCATCGAAGCAGCCCGTGCCGGTGAAGCCGGTCGTGGTTTCGCCGTGGTAGCCGATGAAGTGCGCGCCCTGGCGCACCGCACCCAGCAGTCAACCAGCGAAATCGAGCGCATGATCGGCAGCATCCAGAGCGGCACGGAACACGCGGTGGATTCGATGCGCAACAGCACCGAACGTGCCGAGTCGACCCTGAACATCGCGCGTGGCGCGGGGATGTCGCTGGACACCATCAACAGCGCCATTGTCGAAATCAACGAACGCAACCTGGTGATCGCCAGCGCCGCCGAAGAACAGGCGCAGGTGGCTCGCGAAGTGGACCGAAACCTGGTGAACATCCGCGACTTGTCCGTGCAATCGGCTACAGGTGCCAACCAGACCAGCGCGGCGAGCAACGAGCTGTCGCGCCTGGCGGTGGACCTGAACACCATGGTTGGGCGGTTTAGCCTGTGACTGAGTGATGCCGAAAAGATCGCAGCCTGCGGCAGCTCCTACAGGGAAACGCCTATCTTTGTGTAGGAGCTGCCGCAGGCTGCGATCTTTTGATCTGCAAAAAGCTTTTTGACAGCATCACATTTCAACAGGTTAGAATCGCTGGCACGCAGACTGCATGGTCAGTTTGTGCCCGCCTTTACGTTTCTGGAGTACTGCCTTTGAATGCGACGACCATCAACAGCCTGTTCTTGATCGGCGCGTTGCTGGTAGGTGCAAGCATTCTGGTGAGCTCACTTTCGTCCCGCCTCGGCATCCCGATTCTGGTGATCATCCTGGCCGTGGGCATGACCGCTGGCGTCGACGGTGGCGGCATTATTTTCGATAACTACCCCACGGCTTATCTGGTCGGCAACCTTGCGTTGGCGGTGATCCTGCTCGACGGCGGTTTGCGCACGAGGGTGTCAAGTTTCCGCGTGGCGTTATGGCCTGCGTTGTCACTGGCCACGGTTGGCGTGTTGATTACTACCGGGCTGACAGGCATGGCCGCTGCCTGGTTGTTCGATCTGAACCTGATTCAGGGCCTGTTGATCGGCGCTATCGTTGGTTCTACCGACGCCGCCGCGGTGTTCTCATTGCTCGGTGGCAAAGGCCTGAACGAGCGAGTGACCGCCAGCCTGGAGATCGAATCCGGCAGTAACGACCCGATGGCAGTGTTCCTGACTGTCACCCTGATCGACATGCTCGCCAGCGGCCAGACCGGCCTGCACTGGAGCCTGCTGACCCACCTGCTGCGCGAATTCGGTATCGGTGGCGTCATTGGTCTGGGCGGTGGCTGGCTCATGCTGCAACTGGTCAACCGCATCAACTTGGCCACCGGTCTGTATCCGATTCTGGTCATCGCCGGCGGCCTTGTGGTGTTTGCCCTGACCAACGCCCTGCACGGCAGTGGCTTCCTGGCGGTGTACCTGTGCGGCTTGGTGATCGGCAACCGCCCGGTACGCAGCCGCCACGGCATCCTGCACATGCTCGATGGCATGGCCTGGCTGGCGCAGATCGGCATGTTTTTGGTGCTGGGATTGCTGGTAACGCCCCACGACCTGCTGCCGATTGCTCTACCGGCCCTGGCACTGGCGCTGTGGATGATTCTGTTTGCCCGGCCGCTGTCGGTGCTGGTCGGCCTGCTGCCGTTCAAAGCGTTCCATGGACGTGAAAAGGCCTTCATTTCCTGGGTTGGCTTGCGCGGCGCGGTGCCGATCATTCTGGCGGTGTTCCCGCTGATGGCCGGCCTGCCCAACGCCCAGCTCTATTTCAACCTCGCTTTCTTCATCGTGCTGGTGTCGCTGCTGGTTCAGGGCACGAGCCTGCCGTGGGTTGCCAAGCTGCTGAAAGTGACGGTGCCACCGGAGCCCGCACCGATCTCCCGCTCTGCCCTGGAAGTGCATGTCACCAGTGAGTGGGAACTGTTCGTGTACCGCCTCGGTGCGGAAAAATGGTGCATCGGCTCACCCCTTCGTGAGCTGAAAATGCCTGAAGGCACCCGTATCGCTGCCCTGTTTCGTGGCCAACAATTGCTCCATCCGTCGGGTAGTACGGTGCTGGAAGTCGATGATTTGCTGTGTGTAATTGGCCATGAACACAACCTGGCGGCCCTCGGAAAATTGTTCAGCCAGGCGCCGCAACGGGGCCTCGATTTGCGCTTCTTCGGCGACTTCGTTCTTGAAGGAGACGCCCAGCTGGCCGCGGTTGCTGCCCTGTACGGGTTGAAGGTGGAAGGCATCGATCCGGACATGTCCCTGGGTCGCTTCATTGCCCAGAAAGTCGGGGGCGCCCCGGTGGTTGGCGACCAGGTGGAATGGAACAACACCATCTGGACCGTCGCGGTCATGGACGGGAACAAGATCGGCAAAGTGGGCGTCAGATTCCCCGAAGGAAGTCGCCCGGGTCCTGGACTCTTCCTCTAAACTCCTTACTTCGTTTCGCTTTTTGATCGGTCTTTATGTCAAGCCTGCGCACTTTTTTTGTCATGGCCCTGCTGGGCCTGAGCCTCTCCGTCGGCACGCTGCAAGCCGCCGAACCGCCCACCCGCGAATCCGTGCAGACGAGTCTGGACAAGATCGCCGACCGCAAACTGCCGGAAGCTGATTCGAAGGCCTTGCAGTCCGTCCTGCAAGGTACGCTGACTCAGCTCACCAACAAGCGTGATTACGAGCAGAAACTCGGCGATCTCAAACAGCAACTGGCCACCGCCCCAAAGCAAACGATCGAGAACCAGCGTGAGCTGACGCGCCTCAAGGCCGCCGCCGCAGCACCAGTGGCGCAACGTTTCGCCAAGGAGTCGATTCAGCAGCTGGAGCAAATGCTCACCGAGCGTTCGACCCAGCAAAGCGATCTGCAAAAAGCCCTGGCTGATGCCAACAGTCTGATCATTACCGCCCAGACCCGCCCGGAACGTGCCCAGGCCGAAATCGCCACCAGCCAGACGCGCATCCAGCAGATCAACAACATCCTCAAGCTCGGCAAGGACGCAGGCAAAACCCTGAGCGCCGAGCAGCGCGACCAGCTCAATGCCGAACTCGCCGCGTTGAACGCCCTGATCCCGCTGCGTCGCCAGGAACTGGCCGGCAATACCCAATTGCAGGACCTGGGCAAAAGCCTGCATGACTTGCTCTCGGAAAGATCAGACCGGCTGGATCAGGAAATCCAGGAACTGCAAAACCTGATCAACCAGAAGCGCCTGGCACAATCCCAGGAAACGGTTACCCAACAGTCGATCGAAGCGCAAAAGGCCGGGGGCAGCAGCCTGCTGGCGACCGAAAGTACCGCCAACCTCAAACTCTCGGACTATTTGCTCAAGAGCACTGACCGGCTTAACGAAGTCACCCAGAAAAACCTGCAGACCAAGCAGCAACTCGATAGCGTGACCCAGAGCGACTCGGCCCTGGACGAGCAGATCAACGTGCTCAAAGGCAGCCTGCTGCTCTCCAAGATTCTTTATAAGCAGAAACAGGCCCTGCCGCGCCTTCGGGTCGACCGCGACCTGGCTGACCAGATTGCTGACATCCGCCTCTATCAGTTCGAAGTCAGCCAGCAACGGGAACTGCTCAGCAACCCGACCACCTACGTCGACAACCTGCTGTCGACCCAACCCCCTGAGCAAGTCACTCCTCAATTGCGCAAGACCCTGCTGGAGTTGGCCACCACCCGCGCCGACCTGCTGGAGCGCCTGAACCGCGAACTAAGCGCGGTGCTCAATGAGTCCATCACCCTGCAACTGAACCAGAAGCAGCTGCTCAGCACCGCGCAAAGCCTGCGGGCCACGCTCGATGAGCAGATGTTCTGGATTCCCAGCAACAAACCGCTGGACCTGGAGTGGATTTACAGTGTCCCGGATCGCCTGCAACGGCAGATCGACACCCTGCCATTGGCCTCAAGCCTGAGCGAACTGACCGACGGCCTGACCCAGCGACCGCTGCTGTTCCTGCCGCTGGCGCTGCTGATCGGCGCCCTGTTGTGGCGCCGTAAGCAGCTGTATGCCCGCCTGAACAAGGTTCACCAGGACATCGGCCACTTCAAGCGTGACAGCCAGTGGCACACGCCGCAGGCCATTCTCATCAATATCCTGCTGGCGATGCCGGTCTCTCTGGGTCTCGCCTTGTGCGGCCTGGCCCTGCAAATCGACGCCCGTGGGCAAAACGCCAACATGGGCGCGGCGTTGCTGCAAATGGCCCAGGCGTGGCTGGTGTTCTACACCGCCTACCGCATCCTGGCGCCGGGCGGCGTGGCTGAGCTGCATTTCCGCTGGGAAAAACCCCAGGTCGAATTCCTGCGTGGCTGGGTCCGTCGACTTGGGATGGTGGTGATGGCGTTGGTGGCCGTGGTGGCGGTTGCCGAACTGCAGCCGGCGGCGCTGGCCGATGACGTGATCGGCATGCCGGTGGTACTCACCTGCTATGCCTTGATGACCTTGTTGCTCAGCCGTTTGCTGATCAGCAGCCCCACCCACGAAAACGCATCGTTGTTTCGCAAGGCCGTTGGCATCATGTTCACTGCCCTGCCCATCGCGCTGTTTGTGGCCGTGTGCTTCGGCTACTACTACACCGCACTGAAACTCAGCGACCGACTGATCAACACCCTGTACTTGCTGATGTTCTGGTTGGTGATCGAAGCCACCTTCGTCCGTGGCCTGAGCGTTGCAGCCCGTCGCCTGGCCTACCAGCGCGCCCTGGCCAAACGCCAGGCTGCCAAAGAGGCCGGGGATGGCGAAGGCGTGATCGAAGAGCCGACCCTGGACATTGAAAAGGTCAACGAGCAGTCCCTGCGCCTGATCCGCCTGGCGCTGCTCGGTGGCTTCATGGCCTTGCTGTACTGGGCCTGGGCGGACCTGATCACGGTGTTCTCGTACCTGGACAACGTCACCCTCTACGAATACACCAGCGGTACCGGCGCCAACATGAGCATGGTGCCGATCAGCATCGGCGACATGCTGGGCGCACTGATCATCATCGGCATCACCTTCGCCCTTGCACGCAACTTGCCGGGGCTCTTGGAAGTGTTCGTGCTGTCCAAGCTCAACCTTGCCCAGGGCAGCGCCTACGCCACCACCACACTGCTGTCGTATGTGATTGCTGGCGTCGGCTTTGTTTCGACCCTGTCGACCCTCGGCGTGAGTTGGGACAAGTTGCAATGGCTGGTGGCGGCGCTGTCGGTCGGTCTCGGTTTCGGCATGCAGGAGATCTTCGCCAACTTCATTTCCGGCATCATGATCCTGTTTGAGCGCCCGGTTCGGATCGGCGACACCATCACCATCGGCAACCTGTCGGGCACGGTGAGCAAGATCCGCATCCGGGCCACGACGATCACCGACTTCGACCGCAAGGACATCATCGTCCCGAACAAGACGTTCATTACCGGGCAATTGATCAACTGGTCCCTGACCGACACCATCACCCGGGTCACGCTCAAACTTGGCGTTGATTACGGCTCGGACCTCGATCTGGTGAAAGAACTGCTGCTCAAGGCCGCCAGGGAAAACCCACGGGTCCTCAAGGAGCCCGAGCCGCATGTGTACTTTCTGAACTTCGGCGAAAGTACCCTGGACCACGAGTTGCGCATGCATGTGCGCGACCTCGGCGACCGCAACCCGGTGATTGATGAGGTCAACCGCTTTATCAACCGCGAGTTCAAGAAGCAGCACATCAACATCTCGTTCCGGCAGATGGAGGTCTATCTCAAGAACCTGCATGGCCAGGAGTACAAGCTGGTGCCGATCGAGCCGGAAGCGAAAACCATCGTGCCGCTCAACGATGACAAGCAACCGCCACTGGCACCGCCCGCCGCCAAACTCGACTAACCGGCCATTCCCCAGCAGAATGCTCGGACATTCTGCTGGAGCCGGCCCTTGAAAGCCCTCGACGAACTGACCTTCGATAATCGCTTCGACCGCCTGGGCGATACCTTTTCCGCCCACGTGCTACCCGAGCCCATCGACAACCCGCGCCTGGTGGTAGCCAGTCCTGCCGCCATGGCGTTGCTGGACCTCGACGCTGCCGTTGCCGAAACCCCGGAGTTCGCCGAACTGTTCAGCGGCCACAAGCTATGGGCCGACGCGGTACCCCGGGCTATGGTCTATTCCGGGCATCAATTCGGTTCCTACAATCCGCAGCTGGGCGATGGCCGCGGCCTGTTGCTGGGCGAGGTGTACAACGAGGCCGGCGAGCATTGGGACCTGCACCTCAAGGGCGCCGGTCAGACTCCGTTTTCACGCATGGGCGATGGCCGCGCCGTGCTGCGCTCCTCGATCCGCGAGTTCCTCGCCTCCGAAGCCCTGCATGCGCTGAATATCCCGACCACCCGGGCGTTGTGCGTGATCGGCTCCGACACCCCGGTTTGGCGTGAAAAACAGGAACGCGCCGCCATGGTTCTGCGTCTGGCGCCAAGCCATGTGCGCTTCGGGCACTTCGAATATTTCTATTACACCAAGCGCCCCGAGAAGCAGAAAGAGCTCGGCGATTTCGTACTCGCCATGCATTTCCCGCAATGCCTTGAACAACCGGAACCGTACCTGGCGATGTTCCGTGAGGTCGTCGAGCGCAATGCCGAACTCATCGCCAAGTGGCAAGCCTATGGTTTTTGTCACGGGGTCATGAATACCGACAACATGTCGATTCTGGGCATTACTTTCGATTTCGGCCCGTTCGCCTTTCTCGACGACTTCGACGCCAACTTCATCTGTAATCACTCTGACGATCAGGGCCGCTACTCGTTCAGCAACCAGGTGCCGATCGGTCAGTGGAACCTCAGCGCACTGGCACAGGCCCTGACACCGTTCATCAGTGTCGAAGCCCTGCGTGAAACCCTCGGCCTGTACCTGCCACTGTTCCAGGCCCACTACCTGGACCTGATGCGCCGCCGCCTCGGCTTGACCACCGCCGAGGACGACGATCAGAGGCTACTGGAGCAGCTGCTGCAACTGATGCAGAACAGCGGTGTCGATTACAGCCTGTTCTTCCGGCGACTGGGTGAAGAGTCACCACAATCCGCCATCGCTCGGTTGCGCGATGACTTCGTCGATATCAAGGGCTTTGACGCCTGGGGCGAGCTCTACATCGCCCGGGTTGCCCGCGAAGGCGAGCTGGATCAGGAGCAGCGCCGCGCCCGGATGCATGCAGTCAATCCCCTGTACATCCTTCGTAACTATCTGGCGCAGAAGGCCATCGAGGCAGCGCAAGGTGGTGACTACTCAGAGGTTCGACGTCTGCACGCGGTGTTGAGCAATCCGTTCGAAGAACAACCGGGGATGGAAAGCTATGCCGAACGTCCGCCGGAGTGGGGCAAGCATCTGGAGATCAGTTGTTCTTCGTAAGGTTGCCTAGATAAAGGTCTCCAATGACGTACCGAAGCGTTCGGCCAGCCAGCGGATCTGCCGCAGGTTGAGCTGGCGCTTACCACTCAGAATCTCCGAAACGACTGATTGAGTACCTACACCGGGCAGATCACTTTGAGTCAGCCCGTGTTCACGCATCAGGTAGCCAAGAGCATCGACACCACTGGACTCAGGCATTGGGCGATGTTTGTGATCCCACTCCTCGATCCAGTCGCCAATGATGTCTACAAGGCTCATCAGAGGATGCGACTCGTCATCGCCGGTTATCTCCAGCAGCTCATCGAGCGCTAGCGCCAACCTGTCGTAGTCATCTTCGTCTTTGGGTTTGCGTAGCAATGGCGCGACAAACTCCCAGTGCTCAGCAGCCTGTTTGATCAATACACTCACTGTCTTCCCTCCTTCCATTTTCCTCGATCGTATTCGCGATGATCCAGAGCAGTCGCCGAATGTGGCCATTTCTCCTTTGATTCCCAAATTCGCTTTTCGCTGAACACACGCATGCAATTTCCTTATCGCATTTTGCTATGGAGGAGTTAAACACAGAACACGAATATCGCAAACAGCGATATTTATCCGTCGACTAAAGGTGCATCAGTGCTCTCCAGCCTAGATACGCTGTGATCTGTCGAACGATTGAAAATATGTGCAAACGCCTCCAAATAGCATCGACACGGCTTTTTATCAGGACCTTGCTCATGACCGACCCTCTCCTCATCCCCTGCCCTCACTGCAATGGCCTCAACCGCATCCCCGCCGAGCGCCTGGGCGATCATCCCAAATGCGGCCGCTGCAAAGCCGAAGTTTTGCTGAACAAACCTTTCGAACTGAAACAAGGCGACTACGCCAGTCAGATCAAAGGCGATCTGCCGTTGCTGGTGGATGTGTGGGCGGATTGGTGTGGGCCGTGCAAGTCATTCGCGCCCGTATTCGAGCAGGCGGCGGGGCAATTGGCGGGCAAGTGCCGGCTGGCCAAGCTGGATAGCGAGGCCAATCAGCAGTTGTCAGCACAATTGGGCATTCGCTCGATTCCGAGCCTGATCCTGTTCAAGAACGGCCGGGAAGTGGCGCGCCAGAGCGGAGCGTTTCCGTTGCCTCAGTTGATGAGTTGGCTGCGCAGCCAAGGGATTTGATACCGCATTGAAAAGATCGCAGCCTGTGTGAGATCTCACAGGCTTCGATGGTGCTCACAGATGCTGCAACCGACACCAAACCCTGTGGGAGCGGGCTTGCCCGCGAAGAGGCCGGCACAGCCAATATCAATGTCGCCGGTCAGTACGCCTTCGCGGGCAAGCCACGCTCCTACAGGGGCTGCGATTCTCAGGCGTTTTCGAGCAAGTTATGCAGCTCGACAAACTGCTGCGTCAGCTTGTGACGGGGATCGAGGTGAATCAGCGGCGTGTTGGCCTGATGGGATTCGCGCATGCGCACCGAGCTACCCAGGTATACCGGCAACACCGGCAAACCTTCGGCGATCAATTCGTCGAGCATTTGCTGAGGCAGGCTGGCACGGGCCTGGAATTGGTTCACCACAATCCCTTCAACCGCCAGGCCTTCGTTGTGGTCTTCTTTCAACTCTTCAATTTCCGCCAGCAGGCCATAGAGCGCCTGGCGCGAGAAACTGTCGCAATCGAATGGAATCAGTACGCGATCAGCGGCAATCAACGCCGAAACCGCATAGAAATTCAACGCAGGAGGCGTATCCAGGTAAATGCGGTCGTAATCTTCGTCGAGCTCTTCAAGCAACTTTCGCAGCTTGTTGATCTTGTGCTTGGCCTCAAGTTTGGGCTGCAGGTCCGCCAGTTCAGCCGTGGCGGTGATGACATGGAGGTTATCGAACGGGGTTTCGTAGATGTCGACCTGGTTTTTCTTGGAAAAAGGTCCGGACGACAGGGTCTGCTTGAAGAAATCGGCAATTCCCATCGGGATGTCGTTACCGGTGAGCCCCGTCAGGTATTGAGTGGAGTTGGCTTGGGCATCGAGATCCACCAACAAAGTGCGATAGCCCTCGCTGGCGCTAACCGCCGCCAAATTGCAGGCAATACTGGACTTGCCTACCCCACCTTTCTGATTGAACACCACGCGCCGCATGTCAAAACCTCCGTGTATCAAAGAATGACCGAGTGTAGTGGTCCATGGCGCTGCTTAGCTAGCTGCGTAGGCAAGGGACTACGCAGTCAGTCGCCATCTCCCGCCAAAACCGAGGCCGGAGCCGACAGAAGGAGCGGTGAAAATGTGAATAATTGCCAATCGTTCAGTTTTCGCGAGCCAGCCGGTACGTCTCACTGAGCAAAATGTAACCAGCATTTGCTACACGTCCGTCGCACCGGGATAATGCGCACCACTCGGCGCCAAGCGCCACGTAGGGTGTGGCCGTGCATATGCGTCACTCACCGCGTCAGGAAAGCCCGCAGGGGCGGGATGAATGTCTGTGATCAATTTCAACATCGCCCAGTGGCGCGCGTGGGCCCCAGGGCTCGAAAGCGTGGACGATTGGCAAGCCTGGAGCCGACAACCGGTCGTGCTGCCCGGCAGCGATGCCGCCCCGGACGTCTCGTTCCTGCCTGCCATGCAGCGCCGACGGCTCAGCCGACTGGCGCGAATGGCATTCAGTGTTGGCTGGCCCTTGGCCGAAGGTCGCCAGGACTTGCCGTTGGTCTTTATTTCCCGCCACGGTGAAACCCCGCGCACCTTCGACATTCTCAGTGATTTGGCTGTGGATCAACCGCTCTCCCCTACCCAGTTCAGCTTGTCGGTGCACAACGCGATCATCGGTTTGTGGTCGATCATGCGCGGTGAAACCAGTGAGATGACTGCCCTCGCCGCGGCGGGAGACGGCCTGGAACACGGCATGCTGGAGGCAGCGGCGTTGCTGGATGAAGGCGCTACGGCAGTATTGTTGGTGGTGACGGAAGAGCAACCGCCCGAGGCGTACTCGAGGTGGATCGATGATGTGCCGTTCCCCTATGCCGTCGGCCTGCTGATCACGCCCGGCAATGACTGGCAGCTGACCTTGAACAGCCCCTCGGATGCGTTGTCCAAGTCTCGCTGGCCCCATGCGTTGAATCTGTTGCGTACGCTGTCGGGTCAGCAAACTACCTGCCAACATGCCTGGAAAAATCGTGTATGGACCTGGCAACGCAATCCATGACCGAGACAAACCGCGACGCCTATTACTGGCGTCTGCTGGCCACTGCCGCAAGCTTCACCCTGTTCGGGGTGGGCGGGCTGTGCCTGCGCCTGGTGGTTTTCCCGCTGTTAGGCTGCCTGCCGGGCGATGCCCAGACCCATCGGCTGCGCGCACGGCAAATGGTCAGCCGCTGTTTCTGGTTTTTCGTGCAGTTCATGGCCCGGGTCAGCGTCCTGACCTATGACATTCAAGGCGCCGAGAAACTCGGGCGACCTGGACAGATGATCGTCGCCAATCACCCGTCACTGATCGACGTGGTGTTCCTGATCGGGCTCGTGCGCCATGCCAACTGCGTGGTCAAGCAAAGCCTCTGGGAAAACCCCTTCACTCGCGGCCCGCTGCGGCGCACCGAATACATCAGCAACGACGGCAGCATGGACATGCTCGATGCCGCCGCCGATGCACTGAAAGACGGCCAAACCCTGATCATCTTTCCCGAAGGCACCCGCACCCCACCCGGTCAGGCGCCGGCCTTTCATCGGGGGGCAGCGGCAATTGCCCTGCGAGGTGCGAAAATCCTCACCCCCGTGGTGATCAAGGTCAATCCGACCACATTGACCAAGGCGGAGCGCTGGTATCGGATCCCCAAGCGCCGCGTGCACTTCAGTTTCCGCGTCGGGACCGATATAGACCCGCAGGCCTTCGCCGCGCTGGGCCCAGCCCCTCAAGCCTCGCGCAAGCTCAACGATTATTTGCATTCTTACTTTATTAAGGAGCTCGCCGAAGATGAGCGATCTGATCCGTGACATAAAAGACCTGATCATCGAAGCCCTGGGCCTTGAAGACATCAGCGCCGACGACATCGGCGATCAACAGACGCTGTTCGGCGAAGGCCTGGGCCTGGACTCGGTAGATGCCCTGGAACTGGGCCTGGCGATCCAGAAAAAGTACGGCATCAAAATCGATGCCGACGCCAAGGACACCCGTAACCACTTCAGCAACGTGGCGAGCCTTGCGGCATTCGTCACCGCAAAACAGGCAGCTTGAGACCGGACCATGCAGACTCGTGACGACATCTTCAACACCCTTCGCGATGCCTTGGTAGAGCTGTTCGAACTGGACCCCAAGCGCGTGAGCCTCGAATCCAACCTGTACCAGGATCTGGAAATCGACAGCATCGACGCGGTCGACCTGATCGATCACATCAAGCGCCAGACCGGCAAGAAAATCGCCGCCGAAGAATTCAAATCGGTGCGTACCGTCAGCGACGTCGTCGAGGCGGTGTACCGTCTGGTTCAACCCGCCGCATGAGCCGACTGATCGGCCTCGGCCTGCTGCTGGCAGGCCTGCTGTACCCCTTTGCGGTGTATTTCGGCATGGAACACTTCGCGCCATGGCAGTTCGGTCTGATGCTGGGAGGCCTGTGGCTGGCCCGCGCGCTGACCGGTAGACGACGGCCCGGCAGCCTGTGGATGGCGGCGGTGGCGATCGTGTTTTGCCTGCTGTTGGCGCTGTTCGACAACCCTGAGCTGCTGCGCTGGTACCCGGTGCTGATCAGCGGATTCATGCTGGTGCTGTTCGGGTGGAGCCTGAAACTTGGCCCCCCCATGGTCGAACGACTGGCCCGTCTGCGCGAACCACACTTGCCAGCCAAAGCCATTCGTTACACCCGCCAGGTGACCATTGCCTGGTGCGTGTTTTTTCTTTGCAACGGTTTGTGCGCCGCCGCCCTGACGCTGTGGGCGCCGCTGAACTGGTGGATGTTGTACACGGGGCTGATTTCCTACGGATTGATAGGCCTGATGTTTGCCATTGAATGGCTGATACGACAACGGGTACGAGGCCACCCATGAATTGGATAAAGCTTGAGCAGCTATTGCTCAAGGCCGAGCCGGATCGGGCCGTAACGACCCAGCCGACGCTCGATCACGAACACTTCTGCGCACAGGCCCTGAGCCTGGCTGCCGGCCTGCAAGCCCAGGGCGTGCAACGCATTGCCGTGCACCTTGAAGACGCCGCCGACCTGGCGATTGCCCTGCTGGGCGCCTGGCGTGCCGGCGTCAGCGTACTGCTGCCGTCCGACCTGCAACCGCAAACCCGTCAGCGCTGGTCGAGTGAAGTCGATGCCTGGCTGACCGATCAGCCCGAGGATGCGCACCTCGACGATTACATGCATTCGCCTCTCAGTGCCGCGGCGCTGGATCTGGATCAATGCCGCCTGAGCCTGTGCACGTCCGGGTCCAGTGGCGAACCTAAACGCATCGAGAAAACCCTGCGGCAACTGGCCAATGAAGTCCAGGCGCTGGAGCAATTGTGGGGAGCCGACCTGGGGCCTGCGTGCATCATCGGCAGCGTCGCCACCCAACACATCTATGGGCTGCTGTTTCGGGTGTTGTGGCCGCTGTGCGCCGGGCGCCCGTTCCTGCGCAAACAACTGGCCTTTCCCGAAGACTTGCAACGCGCCAGCCGCGAGCATTCGGCTTTCGCCTGGGTCGCAAGCCCCGCGTTGCTCAAACGCATGGGCGATAACCTCGACTGGCCGGCCCTGAGCGCTGTGCGTCGAGTGTTCTCTTCCGGTGGCGCCCTGCCCGCCGAAGCGGCAAAAAGCCTGCACCAACGGCTGCACCAATGGCCGACGGAAATTTTCGGAAGCTCGGAAACCGGCGGCATCGCATGGCGCCAGGGCCAGACACTCTGGCAGCCCTTTGCTGACGTCAAACTGAGCCAGGACGAAGACGGCGCGCTGCTCATCGCCTCGCCCTACTTGCCCACCGACCACGTAGAACACACCGCCGATGCCGCGCGAATTGGCGCTGATGGCCGATTCGAACTGCTCGGACGGCTGGACCGGATCGTCAAACTGGAGGAAAAACGTATTTCCCTGCCGATGCTGGAGCAGGCATTGATGGCCCACGATTGGGTTGCCGAAGCACGTCTTGGCGTCGTCCAGGAAAACCGCGCCTCGCTGGGAGCCCTGCTGGTCCTGACTGAAGCGGGCTTGCATGCCCTGCGCAACCAGGGTCGTCGCGCCCTCACGGAAGACCTGCGCAAACATCTGAGCCAGCATTGCGAAACCCTGGCCCTGCCCAGACGCTGGCGTTTGCTGCGCCAGCTACCGTTGAACGCCCAAGGCAAACTGCCCCAGGCCGACGTCGAAGCCCAGTTGCTTGCCCCGCGCCCCAAGGCGCCGCAGGTATTGGAACAAGCCGAATCCGAAGGCGAGTGGAGCCTGCAATTGGCCGTGCCGCCGGATCTTGCCTACTTCAGTGGCCACTTCCCCACAGCTCCGGTATTACCCGGCGTGGTGCAGGTTGAGTGGGCATTGAACCTGGGCCAGCAATTGATGAATCTGCCGGAAAAATTCGCCGGCATGGAAGTGTTGAAATTCCAGCAACTGGTGCGTCCGGGCGATGAAGTCCAGTTGCATCTGCGCTTCGACCCGATCCGCCGCAAACTGTATTTTGCCTATCGCAATGAATCCGCCACCTGCTCAAGCGGGCGGATTTTGCTGGAGCCGGCGCATGCATAGTCCCTGCGCAATCATCCCGGTCTACAACCACGAAACCGCGATCACCACCGTGGTCGATGCGCTGATCGCCAGCAACTTGCCCTGCATTCTGGTGGACGATGCCAGCAGCCCGGCGTGCGCCAAAGTGCTGGATCGACTGGCTCAAAGGGAAATGGTTTACCTGATCCGCCTTGCCGCCAATCAGGGCAAGGGAGGCGCGGTGATGACCGGCCTGCGTGAGGCTTCGCGACTGGGGTTCAGCCACGCCCTGCAGGTGGACGCCGACGGCCAGCATGACTTGCAGGACGTGCAACGGTTTATCGAACTGTCACGTCGCAATCCGCAAGCGGTGATCTGCGGTTACCCGCAATACGACGAGAGCGTGCCCAAAGGACGCCTGTACGCCCGCTACCTGACCCACGTGATGGTCTGGATCAACACCCTGTCACTGCAGATTCGCGATTCCATGTGCGGTTTCCGTGTGTATCCATTGCCGCCGGTCCTGGCGTTGATCGAATCAGCAAAAATCGGCAAACGCATGGATTTCGACTCGGACATTCTGGTGCGCCTGGCGTGGCGCAACCAGCCGATGCAATGGCTGCAAACCAGAGTCCATTATCCCCTGGACGGTGTTTCACACTTCCGCATGTTTCACGACAACGTACTGATTTCGAGCATGCACACGCGCCTGTTCTTCGGCATGTTGCTGCGCTCACCGGTGATCCTCTGGCGACGGTGGCGCGCATGAGCGTCAACAAGGAGCACTGGGCAGACCGGGAGGAGCGCGGCAGCTTCTGGCTGATGAAACTCACGGCGTTCGGGGCCAAGGTACTGGGTCGCCGGGTATTGAGCCCGGTGCTGTACGGCATCGTGCTGTATTTTTTCCTGTTCGGCCGTAGCGCCCGCCACAGCGCCTGGCAGTATCAGCAGCGGCTTGCCAACTGGAGCGGGCGCAGCCAGTTGCGACCGACTCATTGGCGGGTGTTCGGTCAGTTCATGGCCTTCGCCGACTCCATGCTCGACAAGCTCGATGTGTGGAACGGCAAACTGAGCATCGAGCAGATAGAAATCATCGACCCGGCGCTGCTGCGCAACCAGTTGCGTGGTACACGCGGACAGATGCTGGTGGGTGCGCACTTGGGCAATCTCGAAGTCTGTCGAGCGTTGGCGGAGATCGGCGAAAAAGTCACCATGAACGTACTGGTGCACACCAAACACGCCGAGCAATTCAACCGTCTGCTCGGCGAGGCCGGTGCAACCAACCTGCGCCTGATCCAGGTCAGCGAGCTGGACCCGGTGATCATGCTGCAACTGCACGAACGCCTGGAGCGCGGCGAGTGGCTGGCGATTGCCGGCGACCGCGTTCCGCTGCATGGCGGGCGCAGCGTGACCGTGGATTTCCTTGGTTATCCGGCGGCATTCCCCCAAGGCCCGTGGCTGCTGGCCGGCCTGCTGAAGTGCCCGGTCAACCTGCTGCTGTGCCTGAAGAAACCCGACGGTGACTATCGCCTGACGATTGAGCCGTTCGCGCAAACGATCATCTGGAAACGCAGCGACCGCGAGCAGGTCATTCATCAGTGGGCCTCCCGCTATGCCGAGCGCCTGAGTCACTATTGCCTCGACGCGCCCCAACAATGGTTCAACTTTTACCCTTTCTGGAAGACCGATGACGACGCCAACGCTTGAGCCGGTAACCTTCGGCGAATCCCCTTTGCGCATCGAAGAGGTGCTGGCTCTGGCCAACCGCCAGGCGCCGACGCAGTTACAGAGCGATCCCGCGTACCGCGAGCGTATCGCCAAGGGTGCGCGGTTCCTCGACTCCCTGCTGGACAAGGAAGGCGTTATCTACGGTGTGACCACCGGCTACGGCGATTCCTGTGTGGTGGCGGTGCCGCTGCATCACGTCGAAGCGCTGCCGCAGCACCTGTACACCTTCCATGGCTGCGGACTGGGAAAACTGCTCGACGCCCAGGCCACCCGCGCGGTGTTGGCGGCACGCTTGCAGTCGCTGTGCCACGGTGTTTCCGGCGTGCGCGTGGAGTTGCTGGAACGCCTGCAAGCATTCCTTGAGCTCGACATCCTGCCGCTGATCCCGGAGGAAGGTTCGGTGGGCGCCAGCGGTGATTTGACGCCGCTGTCGTATGTCGCCGCCACCCTGTCCGGCGAACGCGAAGTCATGTTCCGTGGCGAACGACGTCAGGCCGCCGATGTGCATCGTCAATTGGGTTGGCAGCCGCTGGTGCTGCGCCCCAAAGAGGCCCTGGCGCTGATGAACGGCACCGCCGTGATGACTGGCCTTGCCTGCCTGGCCTATGCGCGCGCCGATTATCTGCTGCAACTGGCCACGCGCATCACGGCGCTGAACGTGGTTGCGCTGCAAGGCAACCCGGAGCATTTCGACGAGCGCCTGTTCGCCGCCAAACCGCACCCGGGGCAGACTCAAGTCGCTGCGTGGTTGCGCAAGGATCTGGCCATCGACGCGCCAACCGCGCCATTGCATCGCCTGCAAGACCGTTATTCCCTGCGTTGCGCGCCCCACGTCCTCGGCGTTCTGGCCGATAGCCTGAGCTGGCTGCGTTCGTTCATTGAAGTCGAGCTCAACAGTGCCAACGACAACCCGATCATCGACGCCGAGGCCGAACGCGTGCTGCACGGCGGTCACTTCTACGGCGGGCACATCGCGTTCGCCATGGACAGCCTGAAAAACCTCGTGGCCAACGTTGCCGACCTGCTGGATCGACAACTCGCTTTGCTGGTGGACGAGCGCTACAACCACGGGCTGCCGAGCAACCTGTCCGGCGCCAGCGCCGACCGTGCCATGCTCAACCATGGCTTCAAGGCGGTGCAGATCGGCGCCAGCGCCTGGACCGCCGAAGCGCTCAAAAACACCATGCCGGCCAGCGTGTTCTCACGCTCCACCGAATGCCACAACCAGGACAAGGTGAGCATGGGAACCATCGCCGCCCGCGATGCGATCCGTGTACTGGAACTGACCGAACAGGTCGCCGCCGCCACGTTGCTCGCCGCCAATCAGGGTGTGTGGTTGCGCGGTCAAGCCGAAAATGCGCGGCCTCTGCCCCCAGCCCTGGCCGCCATGCACGACGAACTAGGTAAAGACTTCCCGCCCGTTATCGAAGACCGCGCTCTGGAAGGCGAATTGCGCCTGTGCCTGCAACGCATCGCCGAACAACACTGGAGGCTGCATGCGTAGCAAGGGAGTGCTTCATACCGATACGGAAATTCTCGTGCCGTTCTTCGACGTCGACAGCATGAACGTCGTCTGGCACGGCCATTACATCAAGTACCTGGAAATCGCCCGCTGCGCGTTGCTGGACAAGATTGGCCATAACTACAACGCAATGTCCGACTCGGGCTACGCGTGGCCGGTGATCGACCTGCAATTGCGCTACGTGCGAGGTGCGGTGTTCGGGCAAAGGCTCAACGTGCGCGCCAATTTGGTGGAGTGGGAGAACCGGTTGAAGATCAACTACCTGATCAGCGATCTGCAAACCGGTGAGCGCCTGACTCGCGCGGTGTCCGTGCAGGTCGCCGTCGACATGAGCAATCGCGAAATGCAGTTGGCCTCGCCGAAGGTGTTTACCGATGCGGTCGAGAGGGTCTTGCCATGATTTTCTGCCGCCCCCGTTCCTCTGTGGGAGCGAGCCTGCTCGCGATGATCGATAAAGATGACGCCGAACACCTGACACTGCGCAGAGCTCTCGGGTTTTTCGCGAGCAAGCTCGCTCCTACAGTGTTGTGCGTGTTACTTGGCATTCCTGGGCTGGCCAACGCCTTCGATCTGCAACAGCTTAGCGATCAGCTGTCCAAGCCCGAGGTCATCCACGGCAACTTCATCCAGGAAAAACACCTGCGCGCCCTGCCGCAACCATTGACCAGCAAGGGCACTTTCGTCCTGGCGAAAGATCATGGTTTGTTGTGGCTGTTGAACACGCCGCTGAAGCAGGATTACCGCATCACCACCAACGGCATTGCCCGGCGCGATGCCAGCGGTTGGCAGATGCTGCCGGGCAAGAGCGCTGGTGCCGAGCAGAACCGCTTGTTCCTCGCCGTCTTGCAAGGTGATAGCAGCGGGTTGCAACGGGATTTCGAGCTGTCGTTGAGCGGCGACGCACAGGACTGGAAACTGACGTTGTTGCCGCGTTCGATGCTGCTCAAGCAGGTGTTCAACCAGATCAACATTACGGGCGGTGAACTGGTGCACAGCATCGAACTGCTTGAAACCCAAGGCGACAGCACCCTGTTGCGCATGCAGGACAGCACCAGCGCCCAACCGTTGAGCGACGCGGAGCAACAAGACTTTGCCCAGTGAACGCAGGCTGCCCTGGCTGTTCCTGATCCTGTTGCTGACAGTGCTGGCACTCGCCGGCTGGCAATGGCGCGACGGAGCACCGCTATCGGCCAACCTGATGGAACTGGTGCCCGGCACGGCACCGGACGCACTGGAGCTGCGCGCCGAACAACGTATGCAAGAACCCTTGAATCGCGAAATGCTGGTGCTGGTCGGTCATGCCAATCGCGATCAAGCCATAAACATGGCGCAAAAGCTGGGAGTACAGTGGCAAGCCAGCGGCCTGTTCGAAAAAGTCCAATGGACCTTGCAGGCCGACTTGCCGGCGCTGCGGGCGCAACTGCTGCAAGGCCGGTTGGCAATGCTTTCGGCGCAGGATCGCCAACAACTGATCGAACACCCAGACGTCTTCATCGAACAGCGGGTGCAGGCATTGTTCGATCCGTTTACCGGGTTCACCCTGGTGCCCAGCCAGGACGACTGGCTAGGCCTGACCGGGCGTATCCAGAACAGCCAGCCGCGGCACGGCGCCGTACAACTGGATATCGGCAGCGGCGCCTTGATTGCCGATGCAGACGGCAAGAGTTGGGTGCTGCTGCGGGCGCGAACCACCGGCAACGCCTTCGACATGAACCTGCCGCTGCAAGTGGCTGACCTTCTTGCACACAGTCGAGAAGAAGCGGCCCGCGACGACGTGCAACTGCTCGCCGCCAGCGGTTTGCTGTACGCGGCCAACGGCCAGCGACAGGCTTCCCGCGAGATGACGTGGGTCGGTGGGGGTGCCACGGTCGGAATTCTGTTGCTGCTGTTGCTGGCCTTTCGCCGCTGGCGCGTACTGCTGGCCTTTGTACCGGTGTTGGTGGGCATGCTGTTCGGCGCGGTGGCCTGCGTGGCGTTGTTCGGCCATATGCACGTGATGACCCTGGTACTTGGATCGAGCCTGATCGGTGTCGCCGTCGATTACCCACTGCATTACCTGTCCAAAAGCTGGAGCCTGAAACCCTGGCACAGCTGGCCGGCGCTGCGCCTGACCTTACCGGGCCTGACCCTGAGCCTGATCACCAGCGCCATCGGCTATCTGGCCCTGGCCTGGACACCGTTTCCGGCACTGACCCAGATTGCGGTGTTCTCCGCTGCCGGCCTGCTGGGTGCGTACCTGTCTGCCGTGTGCCTGCTGCCCGCGTTGCTCAAGGGTGCCGAGTTGCGCCCGGCGCAATGGCCACTGCGGGTCTCCGAGTTTTTGCTGGGTCGTCGAGAAGCACTGCTCAAATATCTGAGCACCCCGGTATTGCTGGCACTGCTGATCGCTTTTTGTGCCGGTGGCCTGTTGCAGCTCGAAACGAAAAACGACATCCGCCAGTGGGTCGGCGCACCGCAGCAGTTGACCGATGAAGCGCAAACCATCGCGAAGATTACCGGCTACCAGCCCACCAGCCAGTTCTTCCTGGTGCAAGCGGCTGATCAACAACAATTGCTCGAACGCCAAACCGCACTGAGCGAGCGTCTGCAGCAATTGGTCAACCTGGAAAAACTTCAGGGCTATCTGTCGCTCAACCAACTGGTCAGCCAGCCCAGCGACCAGCAACACGTCCGCGAGGCCTTGGGCAAGCTGACGCAGCATTGGCAGCCGCTGATTGATGTCGGTGTGCCGATCGAGGCGCTGCAAGCGGAGCTGGCCAAGCTGCAGGCGCTCCCCGTTGAAGACATCGATTCTGCGCTGGCCGGGCCGCTGGCAGAGCCGTATCGCCCATTGTGGCTGGGGCGAACCGATGACAGTGTTGCGGCGATGGTTAGCCTGCAAGGTGTAAGCAACCCTTCTCTATTGCGGGTCCAGGCCCAGGATCTGCCGGGTGTGACCCTGGTAGACAGGTTGGGTGAATTGAATCAGGTATTTGCGGCGACCCAGGTCAGTGCCGCAGAGCTGAAACTCGCCTCCTGCGTGTTGATCGTGCTGGTGCTGATCCTGCCGTTCGGCCTGGGAGGTGCGCTGCGCATCGTCTCCCTGCCATTGCTGGCCGCACTGTGTAGCCTGGCCAGCCTGGGATGGCTGGGGCAGCCGTTGACCTTGTTCAGTCTGTTCGGCCTGCTGCTGGTGACGGCGATCAGCGTCGACTACGCGATCCTCATGCGCGAGCAGGTTGGCGGCGCCGCCGTGAGCCTGCTGGGCACCTTATTGGCCGCATTGACCACCTGGCTGTCGTTCGGCCTGCTGGCCGTGTCGAGCACCCCGGCGGTGAGCAATTTCGGGCTGTCGGTCAGCCTGGGCCTGATCTTCAGTTTCCTGCTCGCACCCTGGGCCGGGCGCCACGTGCATGCGGTGCCTGTCGTGGAGCCGGCATCGTGATGACTATCGTGTTCTGGGCGATGGCCCTCGCGCTGTTCGCCGTGGCGACCCGGCTCGGCCGCCACTTCGGTCTGATTCCAATCGTCAGCCAGTTGCTGCTGGCGACCCTCGGCTTGCCGTTGTTGATGTACTTCTGGATCGAACCGCAATGGCAACTGAGTGGTGCAGCACTGGTGTCGCCGGGCTGGCTGAAAAACCTCTACAGCCTGAGTTTCGCGCTGCTGCTGGGCTACATCCTCAGTGACGTGATCGACCTGCAACTGGACCGCCAGAGTCTGAAAATCGCCCTGCCGAGTTTCTGCATCCCGTTTGCCTGTGGCCTCGCTACGGCGATCTGGCTGCTGCCAACCCAGCCCTGGATAAGTTCGCTGGCGGTCGGCCTGCTGTTCGCCATCACCGCCATCCCGGTGCTGTATCTGTACCTACGGCACATCCAATACCCGCCCGCCGCCACCCGACGGCTGGTGCAGACCGCGATTCTGATCGACCTCGCCTGCTGGACCCTGTTCGCCATTGCCCAAGGCAGCCTGCACCTGAGCAGCCTGCTGCTGCCATTGGCCGGCGCCTGCCTGCCGGTGCTGCTGCGGTTGCTTGGCCTGCGCCAGTTGTGGCTATACAGCCTGGGCTTTTTCGCCCTGTTGGTGGTCGCTGAACATTACAAGCTCAATGCACTGATTTTCGGCATCGGCTACGTGCTGGTGATGGCCGCCCTGAAGGCGCCACTGGTGCTGCCGTTGCCGGCCCAATGGATGAGTCGCCTGCAAACGTACATTGCCATCCCGCTGATCCTCACGTTCGGCATTGTGCAGATCAACGTTCATAGCGCGATCAACGACCTGGGCTGGGTGCAATTGGCGGCGCTGCTGCTGTTGCCGATCACCAGCAAACTGCTGGGCAACTGGATTGGCCTTGGTTGGGCCGGCGCCTCGTTCCAGGGCGCCAGCCGTTGGCGTGAAAGCGTGCTGCTGAACATTCGCGGCTTGAGCGAGATTGTCTTTCTCAACCTGCTGCTCCAACAACAGCTCATCAGCCCCGCGTTGTACTTTGCGCTGATGGTGATGGGCCTGACCGCAACACTGCTGCCAGCACTCGCCGGCATGCACCGGATTCCCCTGAAAGCTGCCGTCTCGGCAAGGAGCCCCCATGTCAACCGTTGAAACGCAACGTCGAACGATTGTGGTCATAGGGGCCGGCCCTTCCGGTGCAATCGCCGCTGCGCTGCTCAAGCGCAAGGGGCATGACGTGCTGGTGATCGAGCGCCAGTATTTCCCACGGTTTTCCATCGGTGAAAGCCTGCTGTCGCACTGCCTGGATTTCGTCGAGGAAGCGGGCATGCTCGATGCCGTCAACGCGGCCGGTTTCCAATTGAAAACCGGGGCCGCATTTGCCTGGTGCGAGCGCTATAGCACCTTCGATTTCGGTGACACCTTCACTCAGGGCAAACCGACGACTTTTCAGGTCCAACGCGCCGATTTCGACAAGTTGCTGGCCGATCAGGCCGCGCTGCAAGGCGTGGAGATCCGCTACGGCGAAACCATCGTCAGTGTCGATATCGATCAGGTCAGACCGTTGCTCGGCGTTCGACGCGAAGACGGTAGCGAGTACCGGATCGAAGCCGACTTCATGCTCGATGCCAGTGGTTACGGCCGCGTCCTGCCGCGCTTGCTGGACCTTGAGGCACCGTCAAATTTCCCGGTGCGTCAGGCGGTGTTCACCCATGTCGAAGACCATATCGACCACCCGAATTTCGAGCGCACCAAAATCCTCATCACCACCCACCCGACGAAGCGCGACGTCTGGTTCTGGACCATCCCGTTCAGCAACGGACGCTGTTCGGTTGGCGTGGTCGCGGCAGCGGAGCACTTCGAGGGTCGCACCGAGAACCTGGACGACTGCCTGCGCGGTTTCATCGCAGAGACGCCCAGCCTGGCCGGAGTGCTGAACAACGCCGTCTGGGATACGCCAGCACGAACCATCGGTGGTTACTCTGCCAACGTCAAAACCCTGCACGGGCCGGGCTTTGCGTTGCTGGGCAATGCGGCGGAGTTCCTTGACCCGGTGTTTTCCTCCGGCGTGACCATCGCCATGCGCTCGGCGAGCATGGCTGCGGCGGTTTTGCACCGTCAGTTGCAAGGTGAAACGGTGGACTGGCAACGCGAATTCGCCGAACCGCTCAAACGCGGGGTCGATACCTTCCGCTGTTACGTCGAGGGCTGGTACGCCGGGACATTTCAGGACGTGATTTATTACCCTGAAAGTACCGCCGATATCCGCCGCATGATCAGCTCGATCCTCGCCGGTTACGCCTGGGATGAGCGCAACCCATTCGTCGCCGAACCCAAACGCCGATTGCGGATGCTGTCGGAACTCTGTGCAAGGGATGCAACATGAGCAACATTGGAAGCTGTTGTGTGATGTGCCTTGACTGTGGGAGCGAGCCTGCTCGCGATAGCGGTGGGTCAGGCAGCCTCTATGCCGACTGTCATGCCGTCATCGCGAGCAGGCTCGCTCCCACAGGGATAATGGGCATTCTTAAATTTTTGTTGCTTGCCTGCGCCCTGCTGCTCACCGCCTGCAGCAGCCAGCCACCTCTACCCGAGCAAACCCCGAGCCTGGCGTTGCCGCTGCAATTGCACATTCAGCGCCTGCAAGCGGAGCAACGACAGGACTGGGTGCTGGTCATACAGAGAGAAGGCCCTGACATTCGCTGGTCGATGATGGACTTGCTGGGTATCCCGCAGGCCCGCCAGAAACTGGTCAATGGTCATTGGCAGGCTGACGGCCTGCTACCGCCCAATCCAGAGGCCCGGGAGCTTTTCGCCGCGTTGCTGTTTGCACTGACACCCAAGGATGAACTGTCGGGCAATTACTCCGGTGCCTGGCAGCACGGCGCACAACGCTCCCTGCCAGCGCGCTGGGATGTCCGTTATTCACAACCATTGAGCTTTGAATTGAACTTGCCCAAAGGCCCGAAGTACCAAGTCACGCCCCTGAATGGTGAAGCCCCATGAAGGCCTACCTGAACGCCCTCGGCGTGATCTGCGCCCTGGGCCGCGACAAGCAGGAAGTCGCCCGCAACCTGTTTGCCGGCGATTGCTCCGGCATGCGCAGCGAAGCCAGTTGGGTGCCGGAGCGATCATTGCCGGTGGGCGCGGTACAGGGCGAATTGGCGGTAATCCCCGTCGAGTTGACCCGGCAACGCAGCCGCAACAATCAACTGTTGCTCGAAGCCGCCCTGCAAATTCGCCAGGACATCGAGCAAGCGATCCAGACTTATGGTCGCGATCGCATCGGTGTCGTGCTGGGCACCAGTACCTCGGGCATCGACGAAGCCAGTCGCGGTCTTGCCCACTACGTCCGCGAGCAGCATTTTCCGGACGAATACGACTATCAGCAGCAGGAACTCGGCGCACCGGCGAACTTTCTGGCCGACTGGCTGCAACTGAGCGGCCCGGTGTATGTGATTTCCACTGCCTGCACCTCCAGCGCCCGGGCGTTGATGAGCGCCCAGCGCCTGC
Source organism: Pseudomonas sp. (assembly GCF_050739655.1). Lineage (GTDB taxonomy): Bacteria > Pseudomonadota > Gammaproteobacteria > Pseudomonadales > Pseudomonadaceae > Aquipseudomonas. Next base: position 28,228 of record NZ_JBOIBY010000672.1, read on the forward strand.
TCGATCTGGGCGTGTGCGATGTGGTGCTGTGCGGTGGCGTCGATACGCTGTGCAAGCTGACCCTCAATGGTTTCTCGGCGCTGGAAGCGGTGTCCGGGCAGCGCTGCAATCCGTTTTCGGCGAACCGCAATGGCATCAATATCGGCGAAGCAGCGGTGCTGTTCCTGATGAGCAAGCAATCAGGCGATCGCCAGCCGATTGCCCTGCTCGGCAGTGGCGCCAGCTCCGATGCACACCACATTTCCGCCCCGGAACCCACCGGCCGTGGCGCCCAACAGGCGATGCGCAAAGCCTTGAGCCGTGCCAACCTGCAATCTGAGCAGATCGCGTACCTGAACCTGCACGGCACCGCGACCCAGCACAACGACGCCATGGAAAGTCAGGCCGTGGCGGCATTGTTCCCGGCCGGCGTCCCCTGCTCTTCGACCAAGCCCATGACTGGCCATACCCTCGGCGCGGCCGGCGCGCTGGAAGCAGCGTTCTGTTGGTTGAGCCTGAGCGCAGACAATCGCGAGCATGCGTTACCGCCGCATATCTGGGACGGTCAAGCAGACCCCGAATTGCCCGCTTTGAAATGGGTGACCCAGGCCGATCGCCTGGCGTCCACTGGTCCTCGCTACCTGATGAGCAACTCCTTCGCCTTCGGTGGTAACAACGTCAGCCTGATTATCGGAGACGCCCCATGATTGACTGGCCGCTCGCCGAACTGCTGCCCCACGCTGGCGACATGATTTTTATCGATCAGATCCTGGCGTTCGATGAGGAGCAGATTCACACCCGCCTCACGGTCAAACCCGACGGTCTGTTCAGTCTCGCCGATGGCAGCCTGCCAGCCTGGGTCGGTATCGAACTGATGGCCCAGAGCGTGGCAGCCTTCGCCGGTTGCCGTGCACGCCAGCGCGGCGATGCGGTGGAGTTGGGCTTCCTGCTCGGCAGCCGCAAATTCGAATGCAACGTGGAAAGCTTTCCAGCCGGCACCGAGCTGACCATTCACGGCATTCGCTCACTGGAAGACGACAACGGCATGGGCGTATTCGAATGCCACATCACTGCACCGGGCATTCATGCCACCGCCCGTCTGAACGTGTATCGACCGCCCCACGCGGCCCAATATCTTCATGAACCCGAAGGAGTCCAGTCATGACTGAATCCGTACTGGTCACCGGTTCCAGCCGCGGCATCGGCCGCGCCATTGCCCTGCGCCTGGCTCAGGCCGGGCATGACATCGTGCTGCATTGCCGCAACGGCCTGGCCGACGCCCAAGCCGTGCAAGCCGAAGTCGAGGCCCTTGGGCGCAACGCGCGCATCCTGCAATTCGACGTGTCCGACCGTGCCGGTTGCAAGGCCATTCTTGAGGCCGACGTAGAAGCCCATGGCGCCTATTACGGCGTGGTGCTCAATGCCGGCCTGACGCGTGACGGTGCTTTTCCGGCGCTGAGCGAGGATGATTGGGATGTGGTGATGCGCACCAACCTCGACGGCTTCTACAACGTGCTGCACCCGGTGATGATGCCGATGATCCGTCGTCGTGCTGCTGGCCGGATTGTCTGCATCACGTCGGTGTCCGGCTTGATCGGCAACCGTGGTCAGGTCAACTACAGCGCCTCCAAGGCCGGGTTGATCGGCGCGGCGAAAGCGTTGGCAATCGAGTTGGGCAAACGCAAAATCACCGTCAACTGTGTCGCACCCGGCCTGATCGACACAGCCATGCTCGATGAAAACGTGCCGGTGGAAGAACTGATGAAAATGATCCCTGCACAACGCATGGGCACTCCAGAAGAGGTCGCCGGCGCGGTGAATTTCCTGATGTCGGCGGAAGCTTCGTACATCACCCGGCAGGTTCTGGCCGTCAACGGAGGCCTGTGCTGATGAAGCGCGTCGTCGTCACCGGCATGGCCGGCATCACCTCTCTGGGCAGCGACTGGGACACCATCGCCGGCCACTTCGCGGCCAACCGCAGCGGTATCCGCCGCATGGACGAGTGGGATCGCTTCACCGAACTCAACACGCGCCTGGCCGGCCCCATCGATGATTTCAAGGTCCCGAGCCACTGGACCCGTAAGCAACTGCGCAGCATGGGCCGGGTCTCACGACTGGCTGTCCGTGCGTCGGAACAGGCCTTGGCCGACGCGGGATTGCTGGGAGACGAATCAATCAAGGACGGGCGCATGGGCGTCGCTTGCGGCTCGTCCACCGGCAGCACCGACGAGATCAAGGCGTTCGGCAACATGCTGCTCAACTCGGTGGCCGAAGGCCTGAATGCCAACTCCTACGTGCGGATGATGCCGCACACCACGGCAGCGAACATCAGCATCTTCTTCGGTCTCACCGGCCGCTTGATCCCGACCTCCAGCGCATGCACCAGTGGCAGCCAGGGCATCGGTTACGCCTACGAAGCGATCAAGTTCGGTCGCCTGCCGCTGATGCTCGCCGGAGGTGCCGAAGAGCTATGCCCCACCGAAGCCATGGTCTTCGACGCGCTCTACGCCACCAGCCTGAAAAACGATACCCCGCAATCCAGCCCGCGCCCCTATGACAAGGGCCGCGACGGTCTGGTCATCGGTGAAGGTGGCGGCATGCTGGTGCTCGAAGAACTGGAACACGCCCTGGCTCGTGGCGCGCACATCCATGCCGAAATCGTCGGTTTCGGCAGCAACGCCGACGGCCAGCACACCACCCGTCCGGAGCAAGTCACCATGCGCCGGGCCATGGAACTGGCGCTCGAAGACGCCGGGCTCAAGCCTTCGGACATCGGCTACGTCAACGGCCACGGCACCGCCACCGAACAGGGCGACATCGCCGAAACCCTCGCCACCAGCAGTCTGTTCGGCGAGCACATGCCGATCAGCTCGCAAAAAAGCTTCCTCGGCCACACCCTCGGCGCCTGCGGAGCACTGGAGTCCTGGTTCAGCATCGAAATGCTCAACCGCGACCTGTACATCCACACCCTCAATCTCGACGAAGTCGACCCGCATTGCGGCAAGCTCGACTACCTGCGCGGCGAATTCCGGCAGATGAGCAACCAGTACGTGATGAACAATAATTTTGCGTTTGGCGGGGTGAATACTTCGCTGATTTTCAAGCGCTGGGTGTAAGTCCAGAACGACAAAGGGCGCCTTTCGGCGCCCCTTCACAGACAGGTCGGCTTGTCATCGCCCTGTACCTGCCTGGCTCTGCGATGGCTGGTTACCCAGGATCCTCAGAGTCTCACAAGCCCCTTTCGGGAACGTTGCCGATATTACCCGAAATCAGACATCAGGTATTCGGCTGAGTCCCAGCGTTCGAAATTGATCAGTCACCGTGGATCAAGGTTATCCAACACCCGATTCACCGCCATTTCCCCCAACATGATCGACTGCTGAATGCCCAGCAGTGTGTTGCTTTGTGACCCTTTCAGATACCTCGCGAAGTCGCTGGCCATGACATTGGCCGATGCCAGGGATTCGCAGGCGTATTCCAGTAGGGTTTGGTTGTCGATGTTGGGCGCGACGAGAAATATCGTGCTCGGCTGATGTGGGGTGTCAGGATCGTTGTCCGGCGGATTTTTTGTTGTATGAATCATGATCAGTGTCCAGAACGAAGTTGAGCCGGCACCGAGTCGCTACACATCAGAAGGGTGGCGGCTGTACGCAGGTTAGCAGACCGGGGCCACACCAAACCGGCGCGCCCGAAGGCGCCCTGCGCACAGCTGCCATCAAGGGCAGGTATGGAAAATACCTGCCTATCAGGAGCGCAATTGCGCTTGGCGTAACCGCGGGCTGCTAAACCCGATCACTGACAATCAGCGACCCGATTGAAGTTACCGACGACCCCAAAAGCGCACAAGCCGGCGGATTCTGGAGAAGTTGTAGGTAACGCCGCAAGGCTCTGTAGCCCTTCCAGGAGATTTCAGAAATGTCCCACGGCTGGGGGTGAAATGTCTGATGCGATAGTGGTGGGCTGATGCATTTTTGGTGTTCTTGAGGATCCTATCGCTAGCAGGCTAGCTCCCACAGTGATTCGGTGGTTTGCCACACATTGCGTCCCAGCCCAGAACCCTGTGGGAGCTAGCCTGCTAGCGATTGACGGCGCAGCCGTCACGGCTTCAGCCCACCTTTCTGGTCAATAACTCCACAAAAGCCCTGGCCATCGCCGACTTCTGATCCTTGCGCTGCACCAGCCACACCGCCGACACCGCTGCCGGATCGAGCAACGGTCGATAGACCACGCCTTCGATGCGCATCCGCCGATAGGACGCCGGCAACACCGATACACCCAGCCCTGCTGCCACCAGACCAATAATCGTCATCGCCTCGCCGGCCTCTTGGGCAAAATGCGGGCTGAAACCTGCGTCGCGGGCCAGGCTGAGCAACTGCGCGTACAGACCGCTGCCATAGCTGCGCGGGAAAAATACGAACGGTTCGAGGGCCAGCGCTGACAGAAACAACCCCTCCTCACTGTCCTTCACCAAGGGATGCTTGGAGCTGAGAACGGCGACCAGCGGCTCGCGCATCAACTCGACCACATCGAGACAGTCCGGCAGCCCGAGCGGTCGCATGATGCCGACTTCAATCGACTCATCCACCAACGCATCGGCCACCTGGGTGCTGCTCATCTCCCGCAAATTCAAATGCACCGACGGGAAACGCTGTCGAAACGAAAAAATCGCCTGGGGAATGGTCGAGTTGAACGGCGCCGATGAGGTGAAGCCGATTTTCAACTCACCCAATTCACCCAACTGCGCCCGCCGTGCCACATCCGCCGCTTTATCGACTTGGGCCAGCACCAGTCGCGCCTCTTCGAGGAACAGGCGACCCGCCTCACTCAGCTCGACCCGACGATTGGTACGCTCGAACAACCGCGCGCCAACCTCTTGCTCCAACGCTTGTATTTGCTGGCTCAACGGCGGCTGCGAGATGCCCAGCACCTGTGCGGCGCGGCCAAAATGCAGTTCTTCGGCAACGGCGATGAAGTAGCGCAGATGACGCAATTCCATGAGTTTTCCATTAGGTCGTGAAAGCTATCAAACAGGTCGAACAATATATTGGATTGAATCATTAGCCAGCTATATGCTTTTTTCATTGCCTGACCGGCTGCGCTCCTTCGAGGTCCAACGTGAAAACTGCTGTCGCCCCACTCGCCCATGAAGTTCCCCCCGCCGCACAGGGCGATGCCGTCGCTGAGCTTCGGGAGATCTACATCGAAAAAGGCACGCCGGCGTTCATGCGCACGGTGTTGGCACTGTTCTGCGGCGGCTTCGCGACCTTCGCCCTGCTCTACTGCGTGCAGCCGATGATGCCGCTGCTGTCCCACGAATATTCGATCAATGCGGCGCAGAGCAGCCTGATCTTGTCGGTCGCCACGGGCATGCTCGCCATCGGCCTGCTGATCACAGGGCCGATCTCGGACCGCGTCGGGCGCAAACCGGTGATGGTGACGGCGTTGTTCGCGGCTGCGCTGTGCACCATGGCCAGTGCGATGATGCCGAGCTGGCACGGCGTTTTGGCGATGCGCGCGCTGATCGGCTTGTCGCTGAGCGGTCTGGCGGCGGTTGCGATGACTTATCTGAGTGAGGAGATTCATCCGCAACACATCGGGCTCGCCATGGGGTTGTACATCGGCGGCAACGCCATTGGCGGCATGTGCGGACGCTTGATTACCGGGGTCTTGATCGACTTTGTCAGCTGGCACACGGCGATGCTGGTCATCGGTGGGCTGGCGCTGATTGCCGCGGCGGTGTTCTGGAAAATCCTCCCCGAATCACGCAACTTCCGCGCCCGCTCGCTGCACCCGCGTAGCCTGCTCGACGGTTTCACCATGCACTTTCGCGATGCCGGGCTTCCGCTGCTATTCCTCGAAGCCTTCGTGTTGATGGGTGCTTTCGTCACGCTGTTCAACTACATCGGCTATCGCCTGCTGGCGGCGCCTTATGGCATGGACCAGGCCTACGTCGGCCTGTTGTCGGTGGTGTATCTCTCGGGCATCTACAGCTCGGCGAAAATCGGCGCCCTGGCCGACAAACTGGGCCGGCGCAAAGTGCTGTGGAGCACCATCGTGCTGATGCTCGGCGGTCTCGCCCTGACAATGTTCACGCCACTGCCGCTGGTAATCATCGGCATGCTGGTCTTCACATTCGGCTTCTTCGGCGCCCACTCGGTAGCCAGCAGCTGGATCGGCCGCCGCGCCACCAAGGCCAAGGGACAAGCCTCGTCGTTGTACCTGTTCAGCTACTACGCCGGGTCGAGCATCGCCGGTACGGCGGGCGGCGTGTTCTGGCACTTGGGCGGCTGGAACGGCATTGGTCTGTTCATTGGCGCGTTGCTACTGGTGGCCCTGTTGATCGCGCTGAAACTGGCGAAGTTGCCGCCGCTGGGCGAACGCTCTCTGTAGGAGCAGGCCTCCCGACAGCAGATCTTCGACATACAAAAACGCCCGGTATTTACCGTAATGCTGTTCAGTTAAGGCATTTGTAGGAGCGAGCTTGCTCGCGAAAAACTTCAGGACGCCGCGTTCATTCAGAATGTCTGCGTT